>JBGPGQ010000055.1:0-13035 GCA_041483995.1 Bacteroidota bacterium | reverse complement strand
TTCCTCGGCCCTCCTACGGTCAGTGATATCGCGAACTGTTCCCTGCGTTGTTCCGTCTCCAAGGCTTGTCATGGATACGTCCACGGGGAAAACCGTTCCGTCCTTTCTCTTCATGAGTCTCTCAAACTGAAGGGCTTTTCCGGAACGGATGTCCTGAATCCGTTGCTGCGCAAACTCCAAATCTTGAGATGCATATGTATCTTTGATGTTGAAGTCCAGCAACTCGTCCGCTTCGTAGCCTAACATCTCGTGGGCTCTGGGATTTGCAAGAATGATTCTCCCATTCTCGTCTGCTATGAAAATCCCATCAGTCGATTTTTCTATCAAATGCCTGTACCTGGTTTCGCTCGCCCTGAGCGCTTCTTCAGCCATCGTTCTTTGGGTAATATCTCGTGCTACGCCAACCCATCCAACATGCTTGCCTTCATCTTTCACCATCGAAGCCCACAACTCAACCGGGAAAACAGTGCCATCCTTGCGGCGGTTCAATAGCTCGCCATGCCACCCTCCATTCAGAGAGCCTGAAAGAATGTTTCTCGACAACTCCTGCGGCGCATCTGAAGACCGTACAATCGAAATTTCTTTCCCATACACTTCCTTCGGGCTGAAACCGTACGTCCGAACAAAGGCATCATTGACAAATATAATCCTGTCTTGTAGGTCCGTGATTGTTACACAATCCCTTGTCGAGGCAAGTGCATGTGCTAGAAGTCTGATTTCATTCCCCGCCTTCTTGTGATTAGTGATATCGCGAATAATCAACGTGCTAAACCGCCCCTCTTCCACCTCCCATTCAGCGAGTGAGAATTCCAGCGGGAATTCGCTTCCGTCTTTGCACACTCCCACCAGCTCAACAGTCCTGTCGACAGCCGACGATTCCGCACCGGAATGTGGTGCGTCAAATATGTGGATATGTTCTGTGCAGCGAAACTGCGGTACAAGAAGAGTCAATGGTTGCCCGATCGCCTCTGTATATCGGTAACCAAAAACTCGGTCGGCTCCATTATTCCATCCAACGATAATTCCGCTAGCGTCGATTGAAACGATGGCGTCTTTCGCAGATTTAAGCACCGCCCGATACCGGGCTTCGCTTTGGCTCAACTCGCGCTCTGCCCGTTCGCGATCCGTAACGTCACGCGTTATCAGTATCAATCCTCGCAGGTTATCGTCAGTCCGGCGAATCGCCGCTGCGTTTATCTCAGCGCTGAAACGCGTACCATCGGCCTTTAGCAGAGTGTAATCGGTATCCCGAGGCCGCCCATTGGCAATCACGAATTGAATGTTCGCCGCCGCCTTGTCGAGTTCCTCGGGTACCACCCACTCCAGGACGTTCCGTCCGAGCACTTCTGTCAGGGACGCACATCCGAAGAGTTTCAGTGCATTTTCAGACGCAAATACGACGATCCCCTTCTCATCGGTCATGGTGATCGCATCTGGCGATGCGCTGACCAACGTGCGATACAACTCCTCATTTTCTCTTAGAACAATCTCAGAACGTTTTTGTTCGGTGATGTTCTCAAACACGGCAACAAAGTGTTCTCTCTCCGGACTGTACACGGCAATGGAAAACCAAATCCCCAGTGTCTCCAGATACGTCTCAAACCTCTCAGGCGCGCCCGTTAAAGCTACTCTCCCATAGATCTCGAACAGTTCAGGATTTGATTCCTTGATTCCCGGAATTACCTCGCTGACTCTTTTTCCGATAACATTCTTCAGGCCTGTCAGTTCTTCAAATGCTTGGTTCACCTCGACATAGATGAAGTCCTCCGCTTTCCCGTTTGCAAAAAGCATCCTGCAATACGCATATCCATCAAGCATATTCTCAAACAGCGAGCGGTAGCGTCTTCCGCTTTCCTGCAGCACTTCCTCCACCCGCTTGCGCTCACTGATATCGCGGGCGAAACCACAGTTGTACTCCCGCCCAGCGAACTGAACGTATGTGGACACGATTTCGACGGGAAACTCGCTGCCATCTTTCCGTCGGTGTATGGATTCAGTAGAAAAGAAACCTTCATTTCGAAGTCGCTCCCAAACATGTTTCAAACCATCTCCGGTGGCGTTCGGATTAACATCGCTGAGAGCCCTGCCGATCAGTTCCTCACGTTCATACCCAAGGGCTCTGCACCCCACCTCATTGATATAGACAAACCTGTTGTCGCTGTCCATCCAATACGCACCATCGTAGTGCACATCAATGGAATGTTTCAGCATGTTGAGACGTTCCTCCACTCGCGTGCGCTCGGTGATATCGCGATGGATGGCCTGAAGGCTTCCATCTGGAAGCATCCGGGCGCTGATTTCAATCGGAATCAAGGTCCCGTCCTTGCGTATCAGCCGCCGTTCTGTCAGAAGAGACTTTCCCTGCCGCAGCTCGTCAATCCTTAGAGGAGCGTTTGCGAGGTCCTCGGGAGGGATGATATCAACGATTCTCTTCGTGAGAATCTCATCGCGCGTGTAGCCGAGCATGGCGCACCCACTGGAATTGGCATCGATATACTTACCGTCTGGACCAGCGATGAATATCCCATCGGATGCCTGTTCAACCAGTGTCCGGTAGTGTTCCTCGCTTACGCGTAGCGCCTCAACTGCCTGCCTGCGCCGGGAGAGCTGACGTTGAAGTTGGTATCGTCCGACAAGGAGCCCGAAAATACCGACAGCCCACAATCCACTGAACCCGAAAATATCCTCGCGGAGTTGGCCAAGAACCACAGCCGCAGAATATGAAGCTTGGTAATGCCAGACTGCCATTACCGTGACTATGATCGTCCAGAGCACAACCGCAAAAGGAAACGTTGCTCTCAGCCCCCTTTCGCCGACGATTTTATCAAATTCAACAGTCTCCATCAGTTACCTTTGTCGTGACAAGCAGTAGGATTCACTATCGTGACCATTCATCAGAACTGATGGTATTTGCCTCAAGCAAGGGATCAACGTTTATGGTTCCTTGATCACGTAAGTTCTCGGCAGGCATTTCTTGCTCTGTAATGTCCTCCAGAATCCCCGAAGAGCCGCACAGAGACCCTTGAATGTCAAAAAGTCCTGTTACCACGTCACGGACCCGGCGGATGGAAAGATCGGCGCGAACAACTCTGTACTCAATTTCATAAGCGTCGCGTGAACCGTTTGAGATCCATGACGCAAATGCACGTTCCACCCGTGTACGATCATCCCGATGAACACGAGCCATCCACAAACGGGGGTTGTTATACAATTCCTCCCTATCGATTCCCCAGAACGCCGTGAACGCAGGGTTCACATAAATGACACGCTTGGGGCGAAAGGTAATGTACCAGACAACGCGGTCGAGTGATTCAACATATTCGCCAACACGCCGGTCGCGATCACACATGCGGTCCGGGCACGGCTTGGTCGCGGTGTTGTCACAAATGGTCATATGGAAGGTATCCTGGCGAGCAGAATTGTTGAAACATGCGCTGCCGGGTTGCAGACTCCCGCCAGAAAATGGTGGTGGCGTCATTGTGGACCTCCATTGAGTTATTCAACTCTGAAGACTCTATGTCCGCACCTTGAGGACAATTGCCATGCCACCTTGCATAATGGCAGGTAAACGTAATTTCGCTTCCTTCAGACGAAAATTTATCATGCATGAGTAACGGATTCCACATTCGAGAAAAATGGCGTTCAAAAATGGAACAGTGTTCTGCAATGGAACACATTCGGTGCGAGTAGAGTAAGCGGTGGGGATGTTCGAACAAAAGACAGGTATCTGTGGCGGTGACCTAGCCGGAAAGGCCAGTCCGTGAGTTCCGATGTTCTTTGTAATAATTCGCCAGCCCGTTTGTCGATGAATCATGTGAGATGATCTTCTGTTGTTCTTCAAGCTCAGGCAAGATCGCTTTGGCAAGCTGCTTACCGAGCTCCACACCCCACTGGTCGAACGAGTTAATGTTCCAGACAATTCCCTGTACGAAGATCTTGTGTTCGTACAGAGCGATGAGAGATCCCAGGACTCGCGGTGTGAGTTTCTTGAAAAGGATGGAGTTCGTTGGGCGATTACCTTCGAAGACTTTGTGAGGAACGAGTCTTTCCAAAGCATCACCATCTATGCCTGTCGCCTTCAACTCTGCGCGTGCGTCGTCTGCGGTCTTCCCTTTCATCAGCGCTTCAGTTTGTGCAAAGAAATTAGAGAGGAGGATCCAGTGATGTTCACCCATAGTATTGTGCGTCTCTATCGGAGCGATAAAGTCCGCAGGAATCAGCTTGGTACCTTGATGGATGAGCTGGTAGAACGCATGTTGGCCATTCGTGCCGGGCTCACCCCAGATCACAGGACCGGTTGAATAATCCACTCTATTTCCTGATCGATCCACGACCTTTCCATTGCTCTCCATATCTCCTTGTTGAAAGTACGCCGGAAAGCGATGCATGTACTGATCGTACGGAAGGATCGCGTGAGTCTGCGCGCCGAAAAAATTGTTGTACCATATACCAAGCAACCCGAGAATAACCGGCATGTTTTTCTCCAAGGGGACTGTGCAGAAATGCCCATCCATTTCGAACGCGCCTGTAAGCAAATCCTCGAAGTTCTCAAACCCGATATACGTAGCAATAGACAATCCAATCGCCGACCAAAGCGAATACCGGCCTCCCACCCAATCCCAAAACTCGAACATGTTCTTTGTATCAATGCCAAACTTCGCCACCTCTTTGGTGTTCGTCGATAGCGCTACAAAATGTCTAGTAATTTGAGCACTATCCTTGGCTGAACCAAGAAACCATGCGCGCGCTGATTCAGCATTCGTCATCGTCTCTTGCGTGGTAAATGTCTTGGACGCAACAAAAAAGAGCGTTGTCTCCGCCTTCACTCTTTTCAATACCTCGGCAAGGTGTGTTCCGTCAATATTGGAAACTAAGTGAACATTCAGCCCAGCCTTGCCGTATGGCTTCAGGGCTTCAGTCACCATAACCGGCCCGAGGTCGGAGCCGCCAATACCAATATTCACAATGTCAGTGATTGCTTTGCCGGTATAACCCTTCCAGTCCCCACTGCGCACTGCATTGCTGAACGCTTTCATATGCATGAGCACGGCGTTCACTTCCGGCATGACGTCTTTGCCATCAACAACAATGGGGCGATTGGAACGATTCCGCAGAGCGATATGCAGGACAGCCCTGTTTTCTGTGACGTTGATCTTCTCCCCCTGAACCATTCTGTCCCGCCATTGTTCGAGACCGGCTTGCCGCGCGAGTCCAAACAAGAGCGACATTGTCTCTTTCGTGATCCGGTTTTTGGAATAATCGAGCAAGATATCACCAATCCTCAACGAGAACTTTTCGAAACGATGGGGGTCTTCTGCAAACATGTCTCGGATGTGCTTCGATGCAATCGTTTTGTGGTGCCTCACGAGCGCTGTCCAAGCGGGAGACTGAGTGAGTGATGACATGGCGTGACCAATGAGATATGTTGTGAAATGACTTCGCAGTCAAAGTACAATAAAAAAAGAATGCCTTCAATATCCGAGGCATTCTTCTTGTGACCGACTATGCTGTTATGCTATTTTCTCTTTTGTGTGTCGTGCTTCTGCCGATAGATTCTCTTGCTGGCCTTATTTTGCTCATGCTGTAGCTTTGCACGCTCGGCTGGCGTAACTTCTCCGTCTGCTTTTGCCTTGGCTTCATCGGCCTTGATTTTTGCCTCTTTGGCTTTTAGTCTGCGGGCTTCAGGTCTTGTCAATTCACCGCTCTTCACGCCCTGTTCGATTCTTTCCTTTTGGTTCTTCTCCCGCGCATCAACCTTTGGAGTCTTGTCCTGCGCAAACGACACGATAGTAAACATTCCGACTGCCATCAGGGAAACGATGATTGTTTTTGCCTTCATGAAACTCTCCTTCCAATATTGTTGAATAGTGAGATTGGTTATTTGACACACCAACGTGTTGGCGGTTTAATCCTTAAATAAAGGGCTATACGGGCATCAGGGCTTTTTTCAAGGCGTCCTTCAAAATATCCGGTGTAATTACTTCGGGCAATACGATAGGCGCTTCCGGCCGGCCTGCAGGAAACACAACATACAATGGTACACCCGATCTCCCGAACTTGGCGAGGAGCTTTGTAATTTCCGGGTTGCGGTTTGTCCAGTCCGCCTTCAACGCAATAATCCCAGCGGCCTTGACCTGCTCTACAATGCTGCGGTTGGTCAGGACGGTTTTTTCATTTACTTTACAGGTAAGACACCAGTCTGCCGTGAAATCGATAAGAATCGTCTTGTTGTCTCGAATGTGAGAATCAAGGCCGGCTATTGTAAATGTTTGCCACTGTATGGCATTGGGATCTGAACCGACAATCTCTTGCGCTGTGGGTGCCAGACCTGCAATTACTCTTCGCACATCAAGAGTATTTTCAAGAAAATACCAATAGCCTCCGACGATGATTGCCGCGGCTATCCACCACGTAACCAGATACTTTGTCCGTGTCACATTCAGCGTCGCAAAACGACCAATAACCCAACATGCAATCCCTATTGTCAACAAGAATGCTGAAGTCCAGATAACCGCCTCCATGCCAAGCTGCTTACCGAGAATGTACAGCAACCAAATGAGCGTTGCCATCATAAGAAAGCCCATAAACTGTTTTGCTGTTACCATCCATTCGCCAGGTTTGGGAAGGAATTTCATCCAAGCAGGCTTCGCCGTAAGGACAAGATATGGAAGCGCCATTCCTAACGCGACGCACGTGAAGATGAGAAGGATAACCCACGCAGGTTGTGTAAATGCAAACCCGAGTGCGGTCCCCAGAAATGGTGCGGTACATGGAGTTGCTAGGATCGTGGCAAACACGCCCTCAAAAAAAGACGCTGCATATTCCTTGCCCCTATGTTCCAGCGAACTTCCAAGTCCGACAAACGCCAGCATAAACGGGAGGCTGACCTCGTATACCCCAAAAAGACTTAGTCCGAAAGCAAAAACAACGGTGCTCATCGCAATAACAAAGAGCGGAGACTGAAACTGAAAACCCCACCCGACCTGTTCACCGGCTGCTTGAAGAATTATTACCAGAACTGCAAGGACGAGAAAGGACGCAAGAATTCCTGCCGAGAAAAACCAGCCGAGCTTCTTCACTTGTTGCGGATGATCACCTGCCATCCTTACAAAACCAAATATCTTCAATGATATCACAGGAAGTACACAGGGCATAATGTTCAAAAGCAACCCACCGATAATTGCGAAAATGATATATAAGGTAAGAGACATCTGTGCGCCGCCCGTTGGAACGGTAACAAACGTTTTGTCAAGTATGCCGGTCGAGCTACTGACTCCGGTGTCCACTCCACCTTCTCCGGAAATCGGCAGGTTCGAGCAAAACTCCTTCGAAAGCGGTATTGCAACTTCTACAGCCTTGCGGGTTCCCGGTTCCATTTGATATACGACAATCCCGCGAAGAGTATCCGCTTCCTTTACATGTTCATATGCTGACAGCCGCACATGCATTTGCACATCGGTTTCGCGCGCCGCCACTTGCGTCCGGCCGACAGTGATATTACCCAATGTTTCAGGGTAAAAATCGGGAATCTCGCCGCTTTTCAGCATGAACTTCCCTGTTCCTGAGGTATTCAGGGATAACCAGACTTCCGCACCTCGAGTTTCATGCCTTAGTGAAAACTCTGTTGTTGATGAATTTGGAACCTGCCGCCGATACTGGCTAAAAGAAGTTTCATTATTTGTAGCAGGCTGGTCATCCGTAACAGGAAGCGTAATTGTAACAGTACCCGTAGCCGGAATGCACACACGCTCACATTCAAGCCAACTTACTTCCGCTCTAAGCGAAATTGACTTCCGTGTCTTAACCCCCACCGTTGCCGTCATTGGCACGAGCAGCAGGTTCTCTTTTTCATAACCATAGGTAACGACCTCCCCACTTTCATTATACTTATGGGGCAACGGCCATTGGATCTCTCCGGCAGAAAAACCTGCCGGCAAAGTCCACGTTATTTGAGTGGGGAGACCGGCTTCACCTGCATTCTTCCAGTACGTATGCCAGCCGTCGTCCATATTCATGAGCAGGCCAACGGAAAATCGAGTTCCCGGCTTGATACTTTTCACATCAGCCAGTAGAGTGATTTTCGTGTGATGTTGATCTTTCGCCATGGATGCTAACGGATGGGCGTCGCGCTGTATTGCCTGGGCGTCCGCCATGCCCGACGCGAGAAGAATAACCAGGAATGTATGTACGTACAGGCTCATAAACTCTTTGATATTTTTCTTGTCAACGTATGATTGTACCCAAAAGTTCACGAATATTCAAGCTTGTTTCGCGCGTGAACACCATGGAAAAAATGAAAAAGGTGGTCTTATGACCACCTTATCAATGTCGAACGTGGAAACTCTTGTTATGGTTTCTGATCACCTTTGCTTCCGGGATGAAGGAACTTATCCTTCCACCGTTTCCGTATGATCATCAGCGCGTACCCAAACACAACCAGTACAAGCAGGCCAATAACCAGAAGATTTGAATTAAGAAAACCTTCTTCGCCCATATGCGTGCACCCTATTCACCTTTCTGAAAAATCTGTGTACCGTATAGTACGCACGCCTGTTCACAATGTTACTAGTATCTGACAGATTTTTTATCACACGTGTAATATAGATATTGCATGAAAGGTAATCAAGACTACGCCACTACTCGCCACAAATCGACGCTGTCTCGAAGAAGAGTCAGTGGCATTCGAAACAGAGAGCGAACATTGGGAAGAGACTATCGTTCGACCCAATCATCATAAAGGGAAGCAAGTTCCTTAGCAGAGAACTTTGATGCGCCAAGGTCCCCCGCATGTAGCCGTTGTCGAAATGCTTCATACAGACTTACAGCACATGCTACCGATACATTCAGGCTTTGAATCATTCCGACCATTGGGATCTGAAACCGCCCATCTGCAATGATGGCCGCCTCTTCCGAGACTCCTCTGTGTTCATTCCCGAAGACAAGTGCGATTTTTTTCGTCAGATCCATGTCGTACAACGAAAGGACCTTTGCGCCAAGCTGGGAAGCATAGATAGTAAATCCCTCCGCACGCAGCATGGAATAGCATTCTTCAATTGTTGTATGTTTCCTCCGATCAAGCCACTTGTTGGCGCTGGAAGAACTCTTCTTTCCAATGCGCGGAAATTTCTCGTGCGTGTAGAGCAACTCGACCATTGAAACACCAACCGCATCACAAGACCTGAAGATTGCGCTGACATTATGAGGGTCGTGAATATTCTCAACCACTACTCTCAGGTCAGGCTGGCGGAACGCAAGGACATTCCGTATTTTTTCGGTCCTTCTCGTGCTACGCGGCATCGGCATTCCCCACTTTCACCAGAGTATCCGGAAATGGTGGTTCACGACGTAGTTGAAGCAAGACAATTGCAACAATGACGAGGGTTGCGCCAATCACCTGTGTTAGAAACAGATATTCCCCCAGAAAAAACGATGCCGAGACTATCGCCACGACCGGCTCCAATGTGCTCGTAATAACCGCTCGCGATGGAACGATATACTTCAAGCCGCTAAAATACAATGAGTGAGGAATAAGAACAGATACGATGGCAAGAAACAACAATGAGTACCAGATTTCAAAGGATGGGCTTTCGGCCACAACTTTCCAGGGAGGATTAATCACCAGCCAAAACAGCGAAGCAAAAGCAATCGCATAGAACGTTACGGTCCACATGTTGTATCGCGCCAGCAGCCGGTGTGAAGAAATGTTCAAAAACGTAAAGCAGAGAACAGATCCCGCACCGCTCACCAATCCAATCGGAGTGATCTTCATGACACCGGAATCATAGGCTCCGACTGCAAGAAAACAGCCGACGAGAGAAAGTACAGCCGCGCAGAGTTTGACAAGAGTAACCTCTTCCTCGCGCGTAAAAACGGCGTATCCCATAACAAGAAGTGGGGCCGTATACTGGATAAGAATGCCTGTGGCAACACTGCTTTCTTTTATCGTGAAGTAATACGTGTAGTTCGAGCCGGCGATTCCCACAATGCCGAGAAGCGCAAACCTCCATAGATCGGCAAGCATAATCTGCAAAACGCTACGCTGAAAAATTGCAAAATACAGAAACATCAAAAGAAACGTAATTGTGACCCGCGACTGAACGATCAAAATCGTGTTGAGCTGCCGGTTGAGGAGTGATTTTGCCGCCGTTGCCGATATGCCCCAGAAAAGTGCCGCGCCCATGATCATGATGTAACCCTTGAGGTGCCTCATGCGGGAGCAGACGGCTCTTCTTCTCCTTGCTGCAATAAATCATCGGAGATGCGGCGATAATACTCGCTCAATTGCATATCGCCGGCAAGCTCGTACAAATGTGAGAGGCGTTTGTAGAGATTCCTAGGTTGTTGCACGTGTTCGGTCCCGTGCTTCAGGAACTCGATCAAACTATTGAGGGGCGGAATATTAAGATCCGGCTCATAGCAATCACATGCGTCGAGATACGGGTCGGGTTCTGTAGGCTTCACCTGCGCTGCTTTCTTGTAGTAGTGCAACGCAAGCTCATAGTTGTCATTGGAGGAATACGTCGCTTCGAAAACACCGGCAAGCCAAAGGTAAACATCATACGCAAGCGAAGGAAACTCTGCCGCAAGCTTTTCCCCGAAGAGTCGAACTTCATCAGGTGTTAATGCGTGATTCCAGAACAACAGTCGATACGGTTCAACATCAGTCAGTTTTTGTGAGATGGCGGACTGGAAGGCATCGAAGATTTCATTGAAATCCTTCGAAGTCGAGAAACATCGCCGTATTTCTTCCACCGAATAGGAGCGCATCAGTGTGGGGTCTGGTTGTCAACTCACCGAGTCAGCGGAACCGACAGGGAGTTGCTGGCTCTGGTGGCAGCGTACATTCATGAAATGCCAATCGAACTTAAGACAGAACAAGCTGAAAGTCAACTCTCACCCCACAAAAAAAGGGCGGCTCAACCGGCCGCCCAAGATTTTTCGAGGAGTGCTCTATCGTAAGAGTATCATTTTTTTCGTAGACATAAATTCCCCGGCGTCCAGTCTGTAAAAATATATTCCGCTTGACAGTCCTTTTGCATCAAACACGACGTCATAGCGACCTGCAGGCAGGGTGTTGTTCACCAGCTCCGCGACCTGTTCACCAAGAATATTGAACACTCTCAGGATAACATGCGATTTCGCCGCCAGTTCATAACTGATTCTCGTACTGGGATTGAACGGGTTTGGATAGTTCTGGTTTACCCGGTAGGTGTACGGAACGCTCGCCGGTTCCTGGACATCCGTTAACGGAGTGTATATGAATCTTGATGAGTCCGGACTATAGGTGGTATTCCATTCGTCTCGCGTTATCACGTACCATGTATATTGCTGACCAGCATGCAGTGCCACAAAATTCGTGAAACTGGTGACATTGTCGTTGGACTGCCATGTAGTATCAACCCCCAACCCCCAGAGGCGCACTTGATAATAGTGCGGATCTTTCTCAAGGTCAGCAGATTTCGTCCAGCGAAAAGTTATCTCGGCCTGCGCGACAGTATCGCCATCTACCGGTTCAATAAGTGTGACCGGTTGGCGCGAAGGAAGATCAGAAAACTTGAACACCCAAAGACCGTTCTGCATGTCGCCTCCAACAATCTTCCCGGATGGGAAAAATGGGTAAATCCCCCACATACCGTTATAACTTCCCGGCGGTTGCGTCGATGTATCGTACCCTCCTGCGGTCGTTGGGTTTGCAGGATTCGCAATATTCACAACAACTGCCCCACGAGTGTACCATGCAACATAGGCGTAGTCACCACGGATCGTTATGTTATGCTCGATATCAGTTGGGGCAACCGTGTATGTCGCTGTTGCTATTGACGGAATCGTCGGGAGATTGCTGATGTCCCACATCTTGAGTGTTTTCGCCGTAGTTCCGATCTCATCCGTGGTAATAAGGTAGTGTCTGTCTTTGGTCACCCATGAATTGTGTGTCCCCGAACCGGCATAAGTGATTTTTCCAATCTGAGTAATATTTGACTTGTTTCTTGCATCAGCAATGTACACACCACCGCCATTGTAGATTGCAGCACCGTAAATTGTATCTCTCAGAACATAGCAATCGTGAATGTAATCGGGACTGTATTCTCCTGCAAACACGGGGTTGGTCGGATCGGTCCGAAGATCGAAGATGACTATACCGCGTTGAAACTGCGTTCCCCAATTCGCGCAACCGTTCAGATACATGAATCCGTCGTGTATTGAGATGGAGTGTGCTTTCGCTGTATTCTTCGCTCCACTGGTATAGGTGAATGTTCGAACGAGGTGCACACTGTCGGGAAGTGTGGAGAGATCAACAATCTGCGTTCCCGTGCCGGCTTCGCTTACAATGTACGCGTATTGACGGTATGTTTTCATCTCGCGCCAACTGCTTGCTGGTCCGAGAACAAACGCCACCTGATGCACATTGTTGCTGTCGGTGATATCAATGATCGACGTTCCCGCCTGCTGTCCCCCGCTTCCGTTACAGCCAAGCAATGCATATTCGCGGCCATTGGGCGCAGTGTATCCCCACAGGGCAGAGTATCCACCTCCCGGCTTAACATTGAGGTGCTTCAACGTGTCGAGATGAGTTGAGCCATAAATGAATTGAAATGTATCCTGGCTGGAAACGGACGTATTCTCATCTTTGATCCACACATGCCAACGATACGACACACCCTTCTGGAAATTTGAAAGAGCCGGGACGGCAAGCGACGTGTCGTTTGTCTTTAGCAGTGTATCCACGCCGGGCCCAAAAATGTGGAGCTGATAATAATGCGGGTCTTCGGCCTGTGAAGCAGCAAGTCGCCATCGGAATGTTGTTGTTGCCCCTTGCGCGATTGAATCACCCGTGGCTGGAAACAACAGAGGTGAACGAATGCGCGGAAGAAGACCGGTAAACGTAAACACATACAAACCGGTCTGCGTATCCGATCCAATAAACCTGCCTTAAGGAAAATGTGGGTATACTCCCCAGCAACCTATATAGCCTGTGCTGGTTCCAGTATACGTATCGTAGCCACCAGCATTTTGTATGGAATCGATATTGTGAAT
>JBGPGQ010000054.1:0-13110 GCA_041483995.1 Bacteroidota bacterium | reverse complement strand
GCCGATGATCATGATAATGCCAACGAAGCTTGAAATGTTGAATGCATTTCCCGAGAGCCACAATGCGCCGAAAACGCCAAACAGTGACAGCAACGATGCGATGAAGACAGCAATTGGAACGGCATAACTCTCGAACTCAAATATGAGAACAATGCACACAAGAAGAAATGCCGCAAGCGAAACGAGAAGCAGCCCCCGAAACGACTCCTGCTGTGTTTGATAGACACCCCCATATTCAATCGTAATTCCGGAAGGAAGGGCAAGCTTATGCGCAAGTTCCTTCTGAATGTCTGCAATAGTTCGCCCCAAATCTCTTCCTGAAATACGGGCGGTAACAGCCACAAATTGCCGCAGACGCTCGCGATGTATCTCGGTCTGGCCCGCGAACCTCTCGATGCGGGCAACGCTTTTCAGTGGAATCGGTTTTCCCAACGTATTCATGAGCGAGAGAACCTCAATGGCGTGAATGTCTTCCTGCAATGCTTTTGGAAAGCGCACGCGAATTGCGATCAGCTTCTCTCCGTATTGCACTTGTGTCTCCGCACTGCCGCGCATCATCGTTTCCAGCTGGTCGCGCACATCCGAGGGTTGCAATCCCGCAACAGCAGCTTGCAGCGGATCGACCGTGATCATGAGGGCAGGTCCTGAAACCACAATCCCATCGAACGCATCGACGACTCCCGGCACTGCTTCAATAATTGAATTGACCTTGCGGGCGGTTTCTTCCACCAGCTTATGATCGTCTCCGAAGATCTTGATCTCAATAGGCGAAGGGTTGTTGGTGAGGTCGCCGATGACATCCATCATCAACTGGCCGAAGTCAATCCGCAAGGAAGGTTCGCTGCTTTCGACCTTCGCCCGCACTTCGTCGATGACCTTATCGATGGACCGATCCCGTTGGGCTTTCAGCCGTACAAGGTAGTCTCCGTTATTCGGCTCTGTGAGAAAAAAGCCAAGTTGCGTTCCTGTTCTTCGTGAGTATGCTTCCACCTCGGGAACATTCAGCAGTATCTCCTCGACATGCATTAGTATGCGATTCGTCTCGTCCAACGAGGTTCCCGGTGGAGAGTTGTAATCCAATACGAACGTACCTTCATCCATATCCGGCATGAAACCACTACCGATGTGCAGGTAGAAGAAGTATGCCCCTCCAAGAGTGACAATGATGATAAGAGGAACAAGAATGCCCCGAAACTTCATCAGCCTGTGCATTCTGTCTTCGTACCATTGTGCGAAGCGGGAAATCTCAAGTTCCTTCTTTACCTCACGGTCAATATCGTTCTCGCGGAGGAGCATCGACGCAAGAAGCGGACTCAAAGTAATTGAAAACAGGAACGACAGCAAGAGAGCGATCACCATCGTCACGGAAAGAGAGGTAAAGAAAGCTCCTGTAACTCCTCCAAGAAAAGCCAACGGAATGTGGATCACGATTGTGCTTGCCGTTGACCCGATAATCGCAGGCATGAGCCCCCGCAGCGCCCTTGTTGCTGCAGCGGCGAACGTGGGCTTTGCTTCGCCATGTTCGGCATTGTGCAGGGAGAATTGGGTGAAGATGTGCTCGATGATCACTATGGAATCGTCGATGATGAGCCCCACTGCCGCCGCAATGCCACCCAGCGTCATGATGTTGATGGACTTACCAAGCGCATAAAGAAATCCGAGGGTAATCGCAATCGTCACAGGAACAACCAATGCCATTACCAATGTCGTTCGCCAGCTTCGTAGAAACACAAAAAGCACGACCATAGAAAGTAGAACACCGATCACGATGCTGTCTCTCGTGCTCAGGATGGAAGTCCTGATGAAATCTCCCTGGTCATAGAATGTTTCAAAGTGAATGCCGGAGGGGAGCTTCTGTCGAGCAATTTCGTCTTTGACATCCTGGCCGATTTGAACTGTACTGCCGGTTGGCTGTTTGATGATATTCAGGAGAACGGCATCATGGCCATGGGCAGTAGTGCGGATCGTGCGATACGGGGTTGAGGATGTTACCGTCGCAACGTCTCGCACGAAGATCGGATGTCCATGAGGGGCGGCAACGACCACATCACCGATTTCCTTCGCATTCTTGGTGAGGCCGGATACGAGCGAGAGATACAACTGGTAGTTGCTTGCAACGAGACCACCGGATGCAACGAAGTTTGTCCGCACAAGAGCTTCTGTCACCTGACGAATATCCATGCCGTACGCAGCAAGTTTTGCCTGTGACACAGTAACTGCGAATTCACGCGTGTCGCCACCGACGACTTCAACCTTTGCAACGCCCCGCACTCGCATGAGAGCAGGCCTGATTTGGTAGAGCGCAATATCCCGCAATTCCACGAGGCTGAGAGCATCGGACGTCAGGCTGTATCCCAGGATCGGAAACACGCTCACCATCATTTGTTCAGCTTGAATATTGGCTGTTGCGGGCAACAACGTTCGGGCATTAGCTACGCGACCTTGTAGCAGGAGAAGCGTTTGTTGGACATCGGCTCCCCAGTCAAGGCTTATCGAGATTTCCGTCGAGCCACGACTCGTCGTTGAACGGATAACGTTCACGCCGGGAAGCGAGCTTGCGACTTCCTCCAGCGGCTTGGTGACTTCCACCATCATGCGTTCTGCCGGCTGCTCACCGTTATCAGCAAGAATAACTATACGAGGGAAGGTAATATCCGGAAAGAGTGAGACGGGCATTTGCGTTAAGAGCGCAACACCAGATACAACAAGAACTACGATCGTAAAGAGAAATGCCCTAGCATGTCGCTTAAGATAGTCGAACAGCATTACCGTACCTCAATGCGCGTCGAATCTGCGAGTCCGTAACTTCCTTCCACGATGACGGGCATACCTGCCTTAAGCTGATTGGTACGAATTTCGACCGCTGAATCCAATTGAACACCAACCTCTACATCAACCTTCCTCGCAATTGAATCGTTGGTAATCGTGAAAACCGAAGACTGGCCTGTCTCATCGTTTCGTATGAGTGCCTGCTTCGGAACGAAGAGAGCATTCGATCTTTTGCCGGTGACAATTCCAACGGAGGCGATCATCTCTGTACGGATCGACGTGTTGAGACGGGTCTTTTCCGCTGTAAACCAAAGTCTGACGGGTACGGTTTGACTTTCGACCATTGCCTGCGGACTTATTGCATCGACTCTCGCCTCGAATGTGTGTTCACTGATGGAAGAAAACTCCACGAGTGCCTTCTGTCCGACCTTGACAGAGCCAATATCCTGCATCGGCACCTGGGCAATAACCACGACGGTGGAAAGGTCGATGAGCGTTGCAAGTTCCACATTCTCTGCAACGATTTCGCTTTCGCTCACCAGTCGTTGCGCGATATATCCATCGAAGGGCGCTTTCATTACTGCAACATTATCCGACCGCTTCGCAAGCTCGATTGCATGTTGGGCTTCCTGTTTCTGGCGCTCTGTAATGGCCGACCGTAGCAGCACTTCAGCGCCGGCTATTGCAGCTTGAGCTTCTTTCGCGCGAACAATTGCAATGGTTTCCCCTGAACGAACAAACGAACCCTCCTGAATGTGCAGCGCCGTAATGATTCCTGCAATTGGCGAGTATACCTTTTGCTTGCGAAGCGCATCAGTCTTCCCCACAGCACGTATTGTAACCGAAGCATCTCCAGTTGCAACAGCAGCTATGGTCACTGGAACTCTCACGTCGCTATTCCCGGCAGAGTGCTCCTCCTCTTGCCGATGTGCACAACCGGCAAGCATCATGCATACAATATATAAGGCAAATGGTCTTTGCTTCATCGTTCTTCTCGAGTTGTCAGTTGAACTATTCGCGCAGAAAGGGATTGAATTTCTGCAATTGTTTGAAGCGCAGAAACTTCCGAATCATTCACCAATTGTTGGGCGCCAAGCACTTCAACAGCAAGAGCGCCTCCACCAGCATATCGGGCCTTTGTCAGGAGGAAAAGATCTTTTGCCTTCACTGCATTACGACGCAACGTCTCAAATCGCTCATGCCCATTACGTAGCTGGACGCGGAGACGAGCCATTTCCCCGCCAAGTCTACGTTCGAGCAACGTCTTTTCAGTTGAGAGGGAATTGAACTCAAGGGCCTTCTGCTCCTTCCGTAGGCCTCGCCCTCCCCAATCGAAGAGCGGAAATTCCATGAGAAGCCCAAGAGAGTAACCCATGATTTTGGAGCGTTCAGCACTTGGGAGTCTGAGGTTTTCGATGGAGGTGAGCATCCCTGCGTCCGCGAACAACGACAGAACCGGAAACGCTTCGTGTTTCACGAGATCCAAGTCCAGGGCGCTCCGCTCAAGCCCCGTTTGGGCAAATTCCAAATCGAGCAGAAGATCCGACAACGTGTCAGATGGAGCTTCGACAAGATTCTCTAATGTCCCGGCAACCGTCAACGTAGTGTCAATTGCTCCTCCGAGAAGTTCCGATAGCGCGTAGCGTGCAGCGTTATACGAGCTTCCTGCCTGGCTCAGTGCAACCATCGCATTTGATAGCTCCACATCAGTTCGGAGAACATCGCTTTCGCTCGCTCCACCACCGTGGAAACGTCGCTGCACCAGTTCCAGATATTCTCGAAGCTGATCGACATTCTCCTGACGTAGGACAGCTTCTCCCTGGTATCGAAGAACATCAATGAAAGCAACAGTAACGGCGTACCTCAAGTCACGTTTCACAGACTCAAGTTCGATGTTCGCTCCTCTAACGTCGAGGTTTAGCTGATCAGACCTCAATGCACGCGCACCTCCATCATAGAGGGATTGCTGAATGAACAGTTGTGCGCCGAGCTCGCCCTGGTTCGTGATCGCAGGATCATAACCGAACGAGGAAGAGACAGGGGCATAAATCGTTGAGAGTCCGACCTTGAACTGCGGAAGCATCGTAGTGGAGAGCTCTGAGCGGGCTTTCTCGCGGGCCAAGCCAGCGTTCCTTGCCACTGTAAGCTGTTGGTTATTCTTCAGAGCAACCTCGATTGCGTTGGAGAGCGTAAGTTGCTGCTGGCACAACAGGTGCCCATGAAAGAAAAAGACACACAGCGTTGCCGCGTACAAACACATGCAATGTCGGGTAAACCGGCTACTGAGAATCATTGAGGGGTGAGGAACCAAAACTGGGAAGTCCCGCTTGTCCGCAAAAAGCCCAGAAAGTTTGGGCGTTTGTATTGTTGAGAATCAGGAAAGTCCAGCCACTACGATTTTCATTTCAACACCAGACGTCCATTCTGACTTATTTTCACCCAATACGCGCCCCCGGGCTCCAGTGTGTCGGCACTTGAATACGTTCCGTGGTATCTGTAATAGCTCGACAAGACTATTCCCGGTGGAATTTGTATGATTGAATCCGCAATGGCTGAACTAGAAATAGAACCGACCAGATTCCACCCTGCGTAGACGGTCAGGCTATCCTGATTTCGAACGCCTCCCCTGATGCTGTCATTCTGCGCTGACGGAAACTTGAGCCAATAGCCAACACCATTCTGCAATGTATCGCGAACAACGTAGCCCTGAGTCGGATCGAAACCATATGCAGCACTCGAAGCAGCCGGAAATAGACTCGATGCCCTCGCATCGGCAACGGTCAGAGGTACTGAAATAATATTCCATCCCTCCCTTACGCTGATTGTCTGGGTGACAGACGGCAGTCCAAATTCTGCGCTTATTGTGTGATTGCTGGAAATGTTCATGAACTGATATACGGGCGTCGGTGTCACCAAAAGGCCATCAACATGCAGGCTCCAGATTTCATAACCCGAATCAGGGGTAATCGTGAATGTCTGGTTGTCTCCGAACGTCACCGAAACCGTTCCTACGGGAGAGATCATTCCATGCACACCAGCAGTAGCTACAATGGAATACTGATTGATCCCAAAATATGACTCGATTGTGTGATTCGACGTCACGTTGAAAAAAGTGTACGATGTTATGGAGTCTCTTTCAACACCATCGACAACAAGACTATCCACATGGTGTCCTGTTGTCGGTGAGATGGTGAACGTCTGGTTACTCCCGTAGTTAACCACCACCGTTCCATTCGGGGAAATCGTTCCTTCCGGTCCTGCTGATGCATTGATCGTGTATTGATTGATCGCAAACACTGCGCGGATTGTATGGTTCGCATTCACGCTTGTGAACGTATAGCTCGTTGTGGAATCCACTTTTGTGCCATCGACAATCAGGCTGTCGAGATGGTATCCAGCATTCGGTGTCACGTTAAACGTCTGATTTGCACCAGGGTTCACACTCACAACACCGCTTGGGTTGATCGAACCATGAGAAGCAGCAGTTGCGGTAATCGTCGGATTTGTCCCTGTCCAACAATCAGTGATGGGAGTTGCCGATGTACTATTACCCGCGTACGGAAGCTCATACATATCTTCCAGAGTTCGTAGAATAGAGTAATGATTTATTACCTCACTGTATTGTCCGGATGCTACCATTTGCCCAACGAATATTGTAACAATCCTGTTAGTTCCAGTTGTCGTGCCTTCATCAAATGTAAGGATGAGAAGACTGTTGTGCGTCTTCGCCCATTGGACAAACGCGTTCAGATGATTCTGCAGCCACGTATCTCCCGTTGTGATTGTCGTTGGATTTGACCCGTTGTGCATATCGTTGTTTTGGTTTGGAATAACGAACGACACGGTTGGCAGGGAATCGTAGTTTGCGGGAAAAAACGTGAGTGGCAGGTTCGCAGTCGTAGGGATTCCGTTCGTCGGAGCGCTTTGCCAGTTTGCCCATGGATTGTGCTTGCGGGCGTATGCTCCTGATGTTGTTCCATTGTAGCCAACAGAGGGCAGCCCCTCAGAATAGCCGAGGAACGTCTTGCCCGCATTGAGCAATGATGCCCCGAGATTTGCAGTCGTAAACGGCAGCCCGGACGGCAGATTGTCGTTTGTAACTCCCTGGTTCGAGCCGGAGTACAGCATAATGTAATTCGACTGGCTGGGATGAGTTAAGGCGTAGGATTGCGTGAAAAGCGCTGCATTACTTCCAGTGGCAAGAGAGTTAATGTACGGTGCAGCAGAAGAGCCGATGATCTGGGTGTAGTCATGATTTTCCTCGATCACTATGACGACATGTGTGGGAATCGGAACCTGCGCAAACGAGACCAGGGAGAGTATAATCTCAAGGAGGGAAATCAAGATGAATGGTCGGATGGCTTTCATTTGTATATTCTACACATAATTCCCGGCATATTCAAACTGTCTCGACATCACAATGTCCAGCGAGCAATGTCACCTTCGCCCAAGTGGTGTGTTTCGGGCTTTGTCTTGATTCTATGAACCACATAAGATAGATTGAAGGCGTATTCGTCACGCCGATTCCCTGAGCTTCTCCGGATGACTAGCGGACTGGTTAAATGTATATAGAAAAATGTTGTGTTTTGGTCTGGGTTGCTTGGATACTCTCGCCAAACATGTATTCGCAGAATACCTCCGTTGGAACTATCACAGGATCTGCAGTCGATGAAGCAACCAATCGCCCCCTGGAGTTTGTGAACGTGGTCCTTCTTGACAAGCTTGATAGCGCCCTTGTTACTGGAACAGTGACCGACAAAAAAGGAAGGTTCGAACTCAACAATGTCCCAACCGGTAACTATTTCATAAGATTAAGTCTCATCGGTTACAGAGAGAAAATGACTCGGACTTTCAAAGTCGACCCTCAACATGCGAAACCGAATCTTGGAACAGTACCAATGATCGAAGCGGCGGTGAGCCTTGATGAAGTTTTGGTGACCGGAGAGAAAGCCCTTTTCAATAACTCGATTGATCGCAAGGTCTATAACGTTGATCAAGACATCCTGAGCAAATCGGGTTCGGCCAGTCAGTTACTCCAGAATGTGCCTTCAGTGGAGGTGGATATAGATGGAAATATCAGTCTCCGCGGTTCATCAAATGTTTTAATGCTGATCAACGGCAAGAACTCTTCTTTGATGGGCCGGAATCGTGCAGAAGTATTGCAGCAAATGCCCGCGAGTACGATCGAGAGAATTGAAGTAATCACAAATCCATCGGCTAAGTATAAACCCGACGGTACATCCGGTATTATCAATATTGTACTGAAAGAGAACACATCGCTTGGACTCAATGGGAGCGTTGGTATCAATGTGGGAAATCAAAGCAGGTACAATGGAAACATCCAACTGAATTACAGCCCGGGCTATTGTAATCTCTATGGCAGTTACAGCTTCCGGCAAGACAGCAGAAACCGAATCAACAGCGATTCACGGCAACAGATCGACGCTGCATCGCTGAGCTACTTCAGACAGGATCTGGCCTCCTACGCGAGCCCGATTTCGCATCTGATTACCTTGGGGTTTGACTCCGATTTTGAGGATGGAAACAGTGTCGGGGCTTCCGGGAACTACTTTCACAATGGCTTCACTAGAACCGATTATGCGAGAAATGTTCTCCAGAACAGCGATAGAGTTCCGACCGAGGAGTACGATCGCAATCGTCTGGACTACGAATATCAAAAGGATTATGGATTCACGGTCTTCCTCCAGCACAAGTTTCCGAAGCAAGACCAAAAGCTGCGGTTTGAATTCACCTTCTCCGGGCACCCCGAAAAGGAAGACAACCATTTTACCAATCTCTACCGGCTCCCATCTGCCCCGGCACAATACGACAACACGCTGATCAAACCACTTGAGAATAAAAGCCAGCTCTCGTTGGATTACTCCGATCCGCTTGAAGCACATTCGACATTGGAGGCAGGGTATGCAGGAGAATTCAACCACAGTGACTACAATTTCTTTGTCGACTACTTCGACTCCACTCAACAGCAACTCGTAACCGATGTAGGAAAAACGAATCGGTTTATATTCAACGAAACCATTCATGCCCTCTACACAACCTACGAACGCTCTTTTGGAGATTTCGGTCTCTTGGCAGGATTAAGGATTGAAGAAGCCTACACCAAATCTAATCTGGTCACCAGAGATTCAATCGTCACCAGCAGCCATTTCAATATATATCCGACGCTCCACCTGTCATACAAACTCAACGATGCTGCAGAATTGCAACTCAATTACAGTCGACGTGTGCACAGGCCCGAGACTGAAGATCTGAATCCATTCCCCGAATACCGGGACCCGAGAAACTTATCTGCAGGGAATCCCGGTCTTCGCCCGGAGTATATCCACTCCGTGGAGTTTGGCTACAAGCTTCAGAACGATCTGTTTTCCATAGTCCCGAGCATTTACTACAGGTATACATCCAACACATTCACCCGGATCGTACAAGCCATCAACGATTCCACTCTGCTGACTACCCATACAAATCTATCGAACGATCAGGCAGCGGGGTTGGAAGTGATTGTTTCGGAAAACGCCGGTGATGTGCTTACATCACATGTCAGCGCGAACGCATTCTATAATCAAATTGATGCTTCGAATCTTGGATACAGTTCAAACAAGTCCGTTGTTACCTGGAGCGGCGCCATGACAGTCAGCTTGAAACTCGCCGGAGGTTCAAATGTGCAGGTGAACTCAAGTTATCGTTCATCGAGATTGACCCCACAAGGTGAATATCTTCCAAGTTATGTGGTAAACGCAGGCGTGCGGAAACTGGTATTGGAGGGCAAACTGTCCTTGATTCTAACTGTTGCGGATCTATTTAACACGCTGAAAAGAAAAATCGAGTTGAACACCCCTCTGCTGAACCAAACTGTCATCAATACACGGGACTCTCGAATAGTCTATTTTGGTGTCACCTATTATTTTGACAGTCAGACGAAGAAATCAAAAGAAGAACCAATACGTTACGATGATGGTCTATGATGAGCACGGCCCGTTCGGTTGTAGTGTTTCCTTCTGTCATCTAGTGCAGCACCAGCCGTCCATTCTGACTTACTTTCACCCAATATGCGTTGCCGGGCTGCAGCGTATCGGCACTTGAATACGTTCCGCTGTATCTGTAGTAGTTCGATAGGACTATCCCTGACGGAATTTGTATGATTGAATCCACAACAACTGAATTAGAAATCGAACCGATCAGATTCCATCCTGGGTATACGGTCAGGCTATCCTGATTTCGTACAAACCCCCTGATGCTATCATTCTGTGCCGACGGAAATTTGAGCCAGTAGCCAACGCCATTCCGCAATGTATCGTAAGTAACGTAGCCCTGTGCCGGGTCGAAACCATAGCCAGCACTCACGGCTGCGGGAAATAGACTCGATGTCCTTGCATCTGCAACGGTCAGAGGCACTGAAATAATGTTCCATCCATCTATCATACTGATTGTCCGGATGACGGTCGGTAATTCAAACGTTGCGCCAATCGTGTGATTGCTGGAAATGTTCGTGAACTCATATGAAGTCGCCGGTGTCACCAAGAGACTATCAACATGCAGGCTCCCGATTTCATACCCTGAATCAGGGTTGATCGTGAATGTCTGGTTGCCCCCGAACGTTACCGAAACCGTTCCTACGGGAGAGATCATTCCATGCACACCAGCAGTAGCTACAATGGAATACTGATTGATCCCAAAATACGGCTCGATTGCATGATTCGACGTCACGTTGAAAAAAGTGTATTCCACCGTGGAGTCTCTTTCAGCACCATCGACAACCAGGCTATCCACATGGTGTCCTACTACTGGCGAGAAGGTGAAAGTCTGGTTACTCCCATAGTTTACCTCTACCGCTCCATTCGGTGAAATCGTTCCACCCAACCCTGCCGATGCATTGATCGTATATTGATCGATTGCAAACGCAGCCCGGATCGTATGGTTCGCAGCGACACCATAAAACGTGTAGCTGGTTGTCGAATCAACCCGATTCCCGTCTACAACAACGCTGTCGACATGGTAGTGAGCGTTCGCTGAAATCGTGAACGCCTGATTTGCTCCAGTGACCACACCGACGCTGCCTGAAGGATTGATGGCACCTTGTATTCCTGCACTTGCAGTAATCGCATAAGTATCGATGGCAAATGTTGCGCGGATACTATGATTCGCAGTAACGTTGTTGAACGTATGTGTTGTTCCAGACCCTATGTACGCTCCATCCACAATGACGCTATCGACGTGATAATTTGTAGAAGGAGTTACAGTGAATGTTTGATTTGCGCCATACAAAACCACAACGGATCCCGATGGGAAAATTGTCCCGTTTGGTCCTGCACTCGAACTAATCGTGTATTGATTGATCGCAAATACCGCACGGATTGTATGGCTCGCAATTACGTTCATGAATGTATAGCTCGTTGTCGAGTCCACCTTTGTGCCATCGACAACCAGACTATCCACATGGTACCCGATATTCGGTGCAATGGTAAACTTCTTATTGGAACTGTAGTTGACTGTAATGGTTCCCGTAGGAGAAATCGAGCCGCTAGATCCGGCAGAAGCTATGATGGCATATTGGTTGATTGCAAACACGGCTCGGATCGTATGGTTGGCCGTGACATTAGTAAACATATAGTTCGACCCAGTGCCGGTGTTTGCCCCGTCCACAATCACACTATCAACATGATAGCCTGCGTTTGGTGAAATGGTGAAACTCTGACTTGAACCTGTAGCAACAATGACTGAGCCAGTTGGTGAGATTGTTCCATTGCTACCGGAAGAGGCCGTGACGGTATACGTCGATGCAGGTTGTGTGGTAAAGCTCCATGAATTTGAGAAGCCACTCGATCCTCCAGAGTTCTTGGCATTCACGCGCCAGAAGTACCTCGTAGAGTAGCTGAGCCCGGAGGCTGCCTTGGTCGTGTCCACAACTGAGGTGTCATCCAGTACGATCCCGCCACTAAACGTGGAATCAGACGCGGCCTGAACGCGATAGGATGTTGCTGTCGCCGATTTCCTCCATTGAAGCAAGGGAGCTACAGTTTGATTTGTTGCGCCGTTCGATGGGGAGAGCAGAGTTACACCAGACGGCGGTGCAACACTACTGATAGTAATCCAGACCGGGGCGCTCCATGCCTCCTGGCCATCAGTCTCGACCACGTACGCATAATAGTAGTATGTCGAGCTGGTCGCCTGATTCTGGGTGAAAATCAGCGAGTCCGCGTTCGTAACCGATGTGAGCACCGTTGGCGCACTTCCCGATCCCGGAACACCATAACGCAACTCGATACGACTCATGTGCTCACCATCCGGATCAATCGCAGTCACACGAAACGTCACCGACCCGGTTATCGTAAAGATTTCCCCCATTTGGTGCTCCCCAACCTCGAGCCGCAATTGGAGGTTATGGTCTTCTGTGGCGAAAGCTCGGCGATTGCGCAGGGCGTCAACAATATTCGCACGCGTAAGCGACGAGGCAAGCACTGCTGTCCGTTGCTGATTCACGCGGCCGTAGGTAGTATTGTGGTTATCCTGGTTTGCACATGGAGCAACATGATATCCAAGGCGCAGGAGGTCATGGTATCGGGCAGAATAATCAGTAGTTGACGGATCGGCTTCCGTTGTATTCGTTGATGTCGCTGGGCCATTCTTTATTGCCACACCCATGACCACGCTGTCCCATGAGGCTTTATAGGCGCTCGTGAATATTCCACTGTAATCGGTTTGATTGGGATGCGCAATGTAGCAGAATCCGCCGTACTTCTTTACCGAATCAGAGAGCATTCCATAATTGCCCTTCGCCACGTAAACATCAAAGACGCCAGTATCCCACCCGAAAAGCTTGTTCGTCCCGTAGATGAGCGCGTGTCCGCCAGTGCTGATGGTTCCCCACTCCTGCCCATACAACCCCGGAAAGACCCCATCTTGGTTGACGGAATCGGCTTCCTGATTTCCAGCGCGCCAGTACCCGAGAGTCATGTGCAGTCCGCCCTCGTTATGATTGTGGTCGCTAACACCAAGAAAATTCATGCTGGGGGACGACCGCGCATAGGTGATAGCCTGTGCGACTGGCTTCTTGTATGTATTTGTGTCCTTATCCTGGCTGCCATCAGAGTACCACGTGTGGGAATGAATATCTCCAAAGTAAATGTTATAAGAACTCTGCGCCCAAAGGGAGAAAGGCATCAGGACTATAACCAGGGCCAGAGTAATTGGAATGTTGATTTTCATGAAGATTATCGGACCGAAAAGGATTGAACGACAAGGGCATCCGGCTTAACATACCTAAGTACTGTTCTGTGGTACTGGTCGCGGGATGGGTCAGAGGTGGTGTAATTGAGGAGATTC
>JBGPGQ010000053.1:0-13154 GCA_041483995.1 Bacteroidota bacterium | reverse complement strand
TTCCATTCCATGGTATGGGTTCCGGCGGAAAGACGATCAGCAAGCAACATTGAGATCTCTTCGCCCAAAATATTGTAGATCTTTAGTGACACGACCGCTTGCGAGCTCAGTTCGAATCGTATTTCCGTAGTCGGATTGAATGGATTGGGAAAATTCTGGAATAGTGTGGCTGTTGTCGGCAACTCTGCTTTGGGGTCGCCAACTGCAGACGTAAAAAACATGTTTCGGTACAACTCAAGTCCGCCGCGGAGGTGACCTATCACCAAATCCTGATCACCGTCAATATCAATATCAACAAAGGCCGGAACAACTTCTTGCAATGACCCTAACCCACCGAATGAGTCGGTAACAAATGAAAAAGTCGGGTTACCTATCGGGCCGTCGTTGTGATAATAATACAGTTTTCCATTACTCGCACCAATGACGAGGTCTTTTGCACCATCCCTGTCTACGTCCACAAATGTGGGCTTACTGTTTGAGCCTACACTTATGTTCAAGAACGATGTTGTCACCAAACTAAACGCCCAGATCTGGGGAGTGCCGTTATTCCTGTAGAAAGCTATCCTCCCATCGCTTTTTCCAACAAACAAATCAAGATCACCGTCGTTGTCAATATCTACAAATGCCGGGGCGGCATAATTAGCCACTGCAAGAGAATCAAAGAAAGAAATCTCTCGCTGAAAGTTCGGGGTCGAAGCCGTACCGGTGTTTCTGTAGAATTCTATATGACCCGCAAAGTTGCCCAAAAAAAGATCAAGGTCGCCGTCAGCATCAATATCGGCGGTGATTGGAATGTAACTGTAGTTGCCACCAGTTGTGATGTATGCAGTATCTTCATAGGAAAACGCAGGGGTGCTGGCCGTTCCGGTATTGCGAAGCAGGGCAACATGCCCGAACAAATCTCCAACTAACATATCCTTGTCGCCGTCGTTATCAATGTCACAAAATGTGGGTGCGGATTGGATCCCGAAATCCAGGGTATTAATGAAGTTCTTCGTGACAAGAGTGAAATTGTAATTGGTCGGCGTACCCGTATTCCGATAGAAATAGAAATTATTGTATTGCTGGAACGGCGGAAGTACGCTGATAAAAAGATCAAAATCGCCGTCGCCGTCGATATCGGCAAGCGTTGGTTGTGGAAACCCTGCAGTGACTATCGGGTTGCCTGGAGGAAACCGGTCTGAGATTGAATCAAGAATCGCATTTGCCGATGTTCCTACATTCTTGTAGAAGAATACCCCCGGATCAAAAAGATCTCCATAAAACATGTCGTAATCGTTATCAGCATCGACGTCCGCAAAATACATAGTTCCCTGACCATGTTGGACATTGCTGGGTCTGCCGCCGCATCCCGGACATATTTGAATATGTTGATAAAAATCTGTCCTGAACGCAAGAAGGAAATTAGATGCGCTCCCAATATTTTGATAGTAATTTATTGTGCCAATACCCGGGTTGAGTGAAAAGAAATCAAGGTCGCCATCGCCATCCACATCTGCAAACGCAGGAATGCACTGCACCTGTACGTAGACAAGATTATTAGCCGAGTCTCGGACAGCATGATTGAAGAGAGTAAACTGTGGAACTTGCACCGATCCGGTATTTTTGTATATGGCGAGGCTGTTGCTGCTATCTCCGCCGGTGAGAAGATCAATCTTGCCGTCTCCAGTGACATCTGTCAGCCGGAACCAGCCTACGATGGATGGAATAAAAAAAGTGTTCACTTCCAGTTGAAACACTGGAGCCTGTGCAGTACCGGTATTGCGATAGAACGTCATAGAAAGATCGTTGCCATCGAATATGAACAAATCAAGGTCGCCATCGCCATCGATATCCGCAAATTGATGAATGGGATTGTACAGCCCTCCAGTGAATGGATGTTCCACCGCTGAACCTCCAGCATTCACAGGTATTGCATACACCTGACGTTGAAATGGCTGTGCGTGCATTCCTGCGGAACCACAGAGGCAAAAGAATATGACAAATACAAAACGCGATCTCATTTCATCAGTATCATTTTGTTTGTCTCGATGTGATCGCCGAACCTGAGTTGGTAGAAGTACATTCCACTCGCAAGATTCCCGGCGTTCCATTCAGCACTGTATGTCCCGGGAGCAACCCTCCTGTCTACAAGGGTAGCCACTTCGCGCCCGAGCATATCGTACACGCGCAAGGACGTTGCGTCCGACGACCCCACACTCGCTGGAATTAAGAAGCGAATAGTTGTTCTCGGATTAAATGGGTTGGGGTAATTCTGGAAAAGTTTTGCAGATGCCGGAAAGTAATTTCCCTGCGACTCATTTGCCACAGTGATCAAACGGTTACGATAAAATTCCACTCCTCCCCTATAATTCCCGACGAAGAGATCCATGTCGCCATCATTATCAATGTCAGCCAGTGCCGGAGAAACCTCTCTCATTGGGTCGACGAGTCCGTAGGAATCTGTCACAAAAACAAACGTTGGGTTGTTGGGCGGTCCAATATTACGATAGAAGTGTACCTTTCCATCGCTAGCTCCAATGATAAGATCCAGATCCCCGTCATTATCCACATCGGCAAACTGCGGGCGGGCATTTGCCCCTACGGAAATATTTAGAAAAACTGACTGATGACTGAACTGAAAGACTTGAGGAGTACCAAGATTTACAAATAATTTTATACCACCATTTGCCTCCCCCACAAACAAATCAAGATCCCCGTCTCCGTCAAAATCCATGAATGCGGGCGCTGCATATGCCTGGCCACCGACATTCACGCTATCGAAGAACGAAATCTGGCGTTGGAACGATGGCTGCGTCGGCGTACCGATGTTGCGGTAGAACTCGATATTTCCTCCGAGATGTCCGAGGAACATATCAAAATCTCCATCAGAATCGATATCGGCAAAACATGGTGCATAGCCAAACTGGCTGGAGTTGTTAATGAATGCCGGGTCCTCAACATCAAACGACGGAGCCACAGGAGTGCCAATATTCCGAAGGAATGCCACCTGACCCAGCAAGCTGCCGACAAACAGATCTTTGTCACCGTCACTGTCGATATCGACAAGCGCAATAGAAGACTGAACACCGACATCAAATGTATTAAGAAAGTTTTTCGTAACGAGGGAAAAATTGAAATTCACGGAATCGCCCACATTCCTGTAAAACCAAAAATTATTGCCCTGTGGCGACGCAGGAAAGCCGGTCACAAACATGTCCTTGTCGCTATCATGGTCAATGTCGACAAGGGATGGTTGGTTGAACCCGCCGGTAATCACGGGCGTGCCTGGCGGAAACTGTTCTGAGACAGAATCAAGGACCGCATTCGTTGGGCTGCCTGAATTGCGATAGAAAAAAACACCGGAAGCGTAGAGATCGCCATAGAACATATCATAATCTCCGTCACCGTCGACATCGGCGAAGGACATGGTGCCCGTTCCATGCATGAGATTGTCATTCATCATTGTCGGAGGCAAAACGGAAACCGACGGTGCATCATCACACCCTGGACAAATCTGGATGCCCTGATACCGATCAGTCCGGAATACAAACGAGAAATTTGTGGCGCTGCCTATATTTTGATAGTAGTTGATCGTTCCAATGGCAGGGTTCAGCGAAAAGAAGTCGAGGTCGCCGTCACCGTCCATATCAGCCAAGGCAGGTATACACTGGTACTGCGAGTACACAATGTTATCCGCAGAATCTCTTAGCTGAGGGACGAGAAGCGTAAATTGAGGGGTGCTGATTGTTCCCGTGTTCTCATAAATGGCTACGGAAGTTGAGCTGCTTCCTGCCGTAAGCAGATCAAGTTTGCCATCTCCGGTAATATCAATAAACCGAAAAAAGCCTACAATCGGTGGGAGGGTGAAGGAAGGACGCTCAAATCGGAAGAGAGGAGTCTGGTCTGTACCAACATTTTGATAAAAATGGATGCTGCCATCATTATAGTCTCGAACAAAGAGATCAAAGTCGCCGTCACCATCGATATCTGCGAATTGATGAACGGGGATATACACGCCACCATCAAACGGATGTTCAAAGGGCATGCTGTCGGCCACAATGGAAATTGAATAGACTTCCTTCTCAAACGGCTGGGCGTGCCCCTCAATTACGCCCAACGTGAGCACAGCAGCTACAATTATTTGCCTGCATCTCCTATGCGTCATCTACCTTATTCATCTCTCAACAATTACTCTTCCGGTTGGAGCGGGATGCACGGGAAACATAGTAAAGGACTGCGCCGTCCCTCTTGGTCTTGGAACCGGAGTTGGGTCTGACGACAACAAAGTCAGGAAAAACGGATTGGGAGAATTATCGGGCACGGGTTCAATTGTAATCCTGAATCCATACTGACCATTCAACAGATTAGGCCGGGAAGGTAGCGTTGAATCAGAAACGATAAAGTCCTGACCGGGAAAGTTTAGACCTGTCCCAGGTCCGCTGTTTCGACCGGCACCGTCAAAGTCGGCACTGTCGGCCGCAACAAATTTACCGGTTGAGTAATACTTCCAGTGCAAAGAGTCTGTCTTATCGATCACCCACCCCTCGTATGTCCATTCATCTTCCAATGTCGGAAGATTAGTCAATGATGCTGAAGGTGGCGGTCCGGGGTCATAGAACCACACACCAGAATTTGAATCGGCAGCTATTGAAGTTGGTGCGGTGATCGTATACTTGCCGGTCACCGTAGAAAAGTTGGTCCCGAACGCATCTGCGAAGCTCATATCGAGGTTTGCTACTGCCTGTGAAGAACTGCCAGCGAACAAGCCACCGACTATTGCTCCACCTTGCGCTCCGTGCAGAATCCGCGCTATGCCCGAGTCCGGTTCGGTTTGGACTGTAATGACGACCTTATCGAGAAGTTGTGGATCTTGTCCTGATGGAATTGAAAACTCCGGTGTGGGCGTACCTACTCCAATCATGTGTCCATCGGCAGCAATGTTGAACTCGCCCAGACTGACAAAGGCAGAGTCATGCAGGGGTGAATTCGGTCTTGCAGATTTGCTGAAAATTACAAACGCTGCCCACACCTCGTAGTGGGCTCCTCCTTCCGTTAACGGGGGAAGCCCCGACACAGTAACATCAACTGAGGTTCCAAGTGGAGCTGTTACAGTCTCTTCGCTTTTGTTGCAACTGCAAAGCAGTACTCCTAAAAGCAAGAACAAATGTATGGTCTTCATGGTTCTACTCCTGATTTCAAAGTGCACATTCTCAGTTGCCCCTTCCGGGCGTAATTGAAAGTCCGGCCGCAAACCCGCCGACCTCGATCTTTCTTATCACTACGTTACTTGCCACATCGATCACTGCAATAAATGCAGGGTCTTTGCTTCCGGCAATCGGATGGTGAGGCGGTTCCCCATTGAGAATGTTCTCTAATGTAACATACACGGTCCGGCTGTCGTCCGTAATATCAATGCCATGCGGCTGTTTGCCGACGTTGTCAATCGTGGTCAGCAAATGGTTGGCTTGCGCATCAATGACACTGACGCTTCCCGATCCCTGATTACACACGTAGAGAAAACGCTCGTCGCGTGTCACTTCACACTGCAACGGTTTTGTCCCAACGCGAATGGTATCCTGCCACGCAAACGCATCGCTGGTATCTCTCTTGATTACGCTTACAACACCTTTTCCGTTACATGTTACATAGATATACCTGTCATCACCGCGTACAGCGATCTGATACGGTTTGTAGATGAATGAACCAAACGGTGGAACATCAGGTGCAACGGGAACATGTGCTACAATCGAATCATTGGCTGTACTGACAACCGTAATCAGGTCGGTCCCATTGTTCCCGATGTACAGGAATTTGCCATCGTGGGAAAGACGCGCCCCATGTGTCGCCTTCATGAAATTCGGAACAGTGATAACGTTCGTGAGAGCCATTGATGCAGTGTTGTACTCATACACCTGCCCCACTGTTTGATCAAAATTCGTTACGTACGCTTTGGAGCCATCCGACGTGATTACCACATGGGCCGGAGAAGTGCCAGCGGGAACTTCCGCCAGCAGTTCATTCGTGGCCGCATCATACTTCCTGAGTTTGTTTCCCCTTATGAGAGTCACATAATAGTATTTTCCCTGATCATCAACCTGCACGTTATGCGGCGACTGCGGTGGCTGGTTGAATGGCTGCATGTTTCCAGCATTCACGTATCGCATGATAAGACCGGTCTGAATATCAATCACACCGACAAGATCGGTGAACTGACTTGTGAAAAACACTTTGCCGCGCGGCCTCGGTTCCGGGAACGGAAGCGAGCCATCGTCATTCCTTGCGCCATCCTTAATCCACTGAACGATAGTCTGTACATCTTCTGTCGGCAGAGGGTCTCTACTTGCCGGCATCCGGGCGCTCGATATCGGGCTGATGGTTGTATCTGTCCGGTTGATAGTTTGAACCAACACGCTCATAAACGGTTCTCCCGAAACCACAGCAGTACCCCTGCTGTAACCCCTGAAAAGGCCGTCATAGGAAGTGAGATCAAGTCCAACGGCATACCCATTTGCTCCACCTCCGTGACAACTTGACCCTCCACAGCTCCTGTCAAGGATCGGCTTCACCTTATTTGAGAAATCACCGGTGACAGGTACGACCATGTCATTTTTTGGGGTACAACCCACCATCAGAAGAAGCGCGCACGCCAACACTGCAACATTTCTTTTCATTCGAATCGCCTCCGTTTCTTTTAGAAAGGTACAAACATCACGTTTGGGAGTCAAGGTAACCGTTTCTATTCAAGTAACCCAACATTTGCTCTGAGGCCAAATTGAAGATTGAAATCCGAAGTCTGCTGTATGCCATGCACATTGGTGTGCACCGGAACCTGCGCATACGCAAACCCTGAAAAGACATCGCTCAATTGAGCGGCAAGTCCCGGGCTGGCAAACAGCCACACACCTCCGGTATTCTCACGCGGTTCACCGGTCAATCCCGCGTCCGCAAATCCCTGGAATTTTACATCCACTTGAAACAACAACGTTGCATGCTTCGTGAGACGATATTCCGTTCCTATCGAAGCAACGAGACTATTTCCAAACCGCCAATCATCTTTCCCTTTGCCATTCACCTGATACGTTGCTCCAAGAGTGAGCGGCAACGTTCCATACTCGCCCGTGAGAGTTTGGACCGTCAATAGCGACTGGCGATAATTCACTCCAACCATAAAATCATTAGATCCAGTCCCGGGAAGCAACGTTACCTCCGCTTCTTCGCCTTCTGTATTGCGGACGTCGGTAACTCCAGTCGGGAGTTTCAGTCCAACCGTAATTCCAAGGTAAGGCTCAAACTCCCCTGCAGGAAGAAGCAGTGCCGCGTTGCCACTCAACACTACGTCTCCCATTCCGCTAAAACTCCATGATTCCCACGCAAGAGATTCGCCATGAGTAATGTGGGATTCCCGACGACCGGGAGAAACATCTACAACAGCTTCCTCATTGTGGATATGAGAATGTTCGCGATGGACAAACGGCACATCCACGGAGAATCCAAGCCTGTCCACAATGCCATAGTGCAATTGGAAAACGCTTCTCTCGTTCAAGGTTTGCACCTCATCGTGATCGTAATGAATTGCACCCACGAATGATCTCTCTGAACCAACGTAGATTCGGTTCTGGTTGATATATTCGTGAACAAAGCTTACCTGTAACTGGCCAGCGGCAAGATGTTGATCTGCGTGCAAAGGACACGTCGCCGAACCGCAGCTTGCAAAGATTTTTGGACCAATCACGGCAGCACATATGGTTACATAAAAACATAGCCGCCATATCATGACAGATCTCTCCTCGTGTTTATCAGCATATGGAAAAAAGAATGCCCGAAGAATCAGCTACGAGATTCCTCAGCCCTCAACGAGCATAAGTAAATGAAGAACCGTTACGAGGAACAACGAGGAGGGTGAAATATCTGGAGATGGTAGTTACTGGCGTAGGCCGATGGTTCAATAAGAAGGAATCTACAATCATTTGAGTACAGCGGCACCCCCGTGGCACATATCGGTGTCGCCAACTCCTTGTAAACGGAAATCTGAATTCCCGTTGCATTGCGATTGCATGAAGTTGGGAGTAGTGTGCAAGATGAAAATGTCGATTGCCTTACATCGTGTTGTTTCTCTTGCGAAACTTTCAAAGAGGTTTGCATACAACATTCAGATCCACACTCCTTGGTCTCCATTGTACCGCAGCAGCAGGAAGACTTGGCGCTGCCTGTTCGAAAAAGCGCGACATCAACCGACGTGAGCAAAAAACAGAGGAGCATTGGTATGGATAGTATTCTCGTCATAACTATCAGATGTCTATTTGAGAATCATCATACGTCGCGTAACAACATACTTCCCTGCTTCAAGGCGGTAATAATACGTACCGGACGCGTAAGACGATGTATTCGGTTGTGATGCCTGCAGAACGTTACCCTCATCCAGAATCTCAACGGCACCTCCTAACACATCATAGAGTTTCAATGGGACTCTCATGGGATGAGCAAGACTATTATTTCAAAATCATCAGTTTCTTGGTTTCAACATACGCGCCAGCCTGCAATTGATAGAAATATACGCCTGTTGACAATGCTGAAGCGTTGAACTCAACAGTATGCTCACCGACGCCCTCTTGACCATCGACAAGTGTAACAATTTCTCTCCCCAAAACATCGAACACTTTCAAACTCACGTTTCCCGACGCTGGCATTTGGTATTTGATCATGGTCGTCGGATTGAAGGGGTTCGGATAATTCTGCTCAAGGGCGAATCTTGTCGGAATTCTCTCTCCTGGATTTGGTTCAACTCCCGTTATTGCAGACGGACGATAGTGTAACACTTCCCCGTTTGAAGTCACAGCCCACCCACTGCTTGTATCTGCGAAGTTCATATGCTGAATTGATCCTGTGAACGGAGAGAGTGTTTGAAGAGTCCAACTGCTACCATTATTTGTCGTCCGATAGGGATTCGTTCCTGTGGAAAACCACGCTGACGTCGTATTGGAAAGAAATGAGAGACCTGTCATCGTGGTAGCCGGACTGGAGATGCTCGTCCACGTCACACCGCCGTTGGAAGAGAATTGCAGCAGTCCTGTGTCGTGACCAACCATTCCATTGCTGTTATCCTTGAACGATACTGCGTAGCTGTTCGTTGTACCAGTTGGAGTGGAAGCCCACGTCGTTCCAGCATCCGTCGAGCGCCATGTTTTTGTCAAATTCGTACCAAACCACAAGTGATTAACATCGGTAGCTGAGAACGAATTATTCCATCCCGCTTCATTTGTCCCACCAAGAGGCTCGCTGGCAGTATGCGCCCATGTTACTCCGCCGTCTGTTGTCTTGACTACGATGAACCGGTTGTTGCCAGAGCCCGGGGGATCACCCATGGCATAGCCGTTATTTGCGTCGATAAACCATACCGCATCAATAAAGGGAGATTGCGTTACAGGATAAGCCTGGAGAGTCCAGGTTGTGCCACCATTTGTTGTAGCAAAGATTTTTCCTGGCGTAGCTCCTACATTGCCTGTCCCAACCCAAGCCCGATTTGCGTCAACGGCAGCGATACAATAGAGATCGGTACCTGTCAGGTTGCCAGTGACGAGCGTCCAATTATTACCTCCGTCTGTCGTTCTGATGACAGCAGGTGCTGTCGCGCTTCCATTGCCCCCACACGCCCATGCCACATTTGCGTCCAGAACTTTTACACTGAACAAACCTGTTTGCGTCGCGCTTATTTGTCCTTCCCATCGCGGAGCTGAGGGGAATACTGTGACTTTAAATGCATACGCGTCGCGATCATTCGTATTTGAGAGCCACGTAAGCTTGATGTTGATATCTTTCGACGCTGTGAGCGCGCCTACCCGGAATTTGAACGGCACGAGTGTCGCCTGCTGTCCCGGAGCAAGGTTACCCGCGTTTGCTGTCCCTTGAACGACTGCCAGAGATGCATCGGAGGTCGTTGCCGTAAACGTTAGATTGTTGGCTGTAACAAACAGAATGTTTTGTACTGAAACCGTTACAATGACGGTATCATTCGACAGATAGAGTGTACTTCCATGGTTATTGATAATCGTTGCGCTTATGATCTCGATGCCAGGGTGTGATTCAGTAAATGCCCGCGCAAAGTTCACGCGTCCCCTCCCCATCTTGCCAGAGGTACTCGGGTTCGCTGCATCGATTGAATCGGCCGTAACCCGTATTTGTGTTGCAATCTGTCTCGGCGTCCATGTCGGGTGTGATGATTTGATGATTCCTGCAAGGCCGGCGGTCAGCGGACTTGAGTACGATGTGCCCGATCCACCATTACCGTACCCTCCACCATTGAATGCACTCCAAATATTGACGCCCGGTGCGTACACCGATATATTCACACCATAGTTTGAAAAACTGGCTCTTGCATCGGACGTTGAATTTGTGGCACCGACAGCAAGAACATTCAAATAGTTGGCAGGATAGTCTGGGATGAGATCGTTGTTCTTCCCAACGCCGTTATTATTCGTACCGTTGCCGGCAGCAATTACCACCAGTGCTCCGGCTTGTGTTGCAGCGTTGAGAACATTTTGCTCGAATGATGAATTTCCACCTGTCCGACCCCAGCTGCAATTTATGATTTTTGCACCCCTTGTGTAAGCATATACAATTCCCTCATATCCATATGCGATGCTATTGTCTGTTGTTGCCGAAGCAACACACACAGGCATCAGCGCACAATTCCAGCTTGAGCCGGTCATGCCGAGGCTGTTGTTGGTCCTTGCACCAAAGTGACTTGCGGTTGCAGTTCCATGAGCAGCACTGTTTGGCGTCGCAGGAAGCCCCTGAGGATTATTTGTGTTATTTGCAAAGTTCCATCCAACAACGTCATCTGCAAAACCATTACCATCTTGATCAATGCCATCCTCATCACCTCCGGGAGGAGGGCCTGGATCAAAGTGTCCATTATGGTTGATATCCTCAGCACTGTTTATTGCAATATTGCCGATCATATCTTCGTGCTGCCAGTATGTTCCACCATCAATCGTTGCGATGGCAACCGTTGAGTCACCCTTTGCAATTGTCCATCCGTTAAACGCGTTCATTCGTGTGAAGGCACTGTTTTGATTCGAGAGTCCGGGATCGTTTGGCGTGTCATAGAGATAGTTCATGTATTTGGGCTCTGCGTACTCGACCTCATCGGCAAGATTCAGATCGCCGGCAACATCGCGTGGATCGAGCTGTGAAGGGATGTTTGCATAATACACTCGCGAGAGATCGACTTTGCCAGCAGCAAGCTCCCCCTCGGTAGCCGGCTGAATACTCTTGAACACTTGCCGCAACGAGATCACGCCCGATCGGTTGAAAAGTTCTGTCACATACGACGAACTTGTAAGCACAGCCCCCTCGGCAACAGTAATGCCGGGTTTGAATTTAACAATCACAACCCCCGGTACTACTTCATCCGATTGACTGAACACAGGCTGTTGATTCTTGTGAGAGATTTGCTTGACTGCAGCAACCGAAATTACGTGAGAGAGTACAGAGAAAACGAGCAGAACTGCCAAAACTGGACGCGCCATATACGTACCTTAATTAGTGTTTTTGAAATGAAGTTGTTAGCAGAGAGAAATGCAGACTGAACAGCCATCGTGCAGACAACTGTCAAACCACAATACCAAAATACACCAGAAATCCTTGAGAAGCAATATTCACATTTTTTTCCACAGGAGAAAGATAGGCATCAATACTGCACCGAAAATAAATCCACCCGCATGTGCCCACCATGCCACACCCCCCGCGTTGCTCGGATCAGAGAAGAGATAGCCCTGTAGAAATTGCATGATGAACCAGAATCCCAAAAAGAAGAACGCAGAAAGTTCCACAACGGGAAAGAATATGACCAGAGGAATCATTGTAAGAACCTTCGCGCGAGGATAAAGAAGAAAATACGCCCCCAATACTCCAGCTATTGCCCCGCTTGCACCAATTAAGGGAGCCGTAGAGAACTGATGAAAATATACTTCAGCAAGTGCCGCACCAATACCACACAAGAGATAGAAAAGAACGTATGCAGTATGGCCAAGCCGATCCTCAACATTGTCACCAAAAATATACAGGTATAGCATGTTCCCAATCAGATGCATCCATCCCCCGTGAAGGAACATCGATGAAATCAACGTCATCATCAGTCCAAGTGCTATGTGGCCATGCAGAAGTGCTGAAGCTTTTACCGGCATGACTCCAAATCTGAGTATGAATTGCTCTGCCCGTTCACCTAAAGAAAGCTCATAGAAAAACACGACCCCACAAATTGTAATCAGGAGGTAGTTCATATAGGGAATAGTCTTGGATCGTGTCGTATCACGAAGCGGAATCATAAGAACCTGGATGTTTCGATATGTTGTGCGTGATATGAGTGCGATCGTCGCTCGAAAGTGTAACCATTTGCATCTCGAATGTCAAGAAATCGGTTGCAACGCTGGAAGTAATCACCTTGCATTTCGAAGATGCCTTTGCTATCTTTTTTATAACTAATGATCTGAGATTCAACGCTTGTCTTCGAATATGCTCATGCGACTTGTTCCACCATATATCGAATCATTAGAACCGTACATACCAGGCAAGCCGATTTCTGAACTGCAGCGGGAACTCGGCATCTCAAACATTATCAAGCTCGCGTCAAATGAAAACCCACTTGGATCCTCGCCGCTCGCCCTTGAGGCAATGAAGAAGCATTTTCACGAGTTGCACCTCTATCCGAATGGCGGCCAGGATTTGCGTGAAGTTCTTGCAACGCGTTTCAATCTTAAGATTGCCAACGTGATAGCAGGCAGCGGCTCCGAAGGAATTATGTCCAATATCATCCGAACTTTTCTCTGTGACGATGATGAAGTACTTACATCTGAAGGGACCTTCGTTGGCTTCTATGTACTTGCGCGTTCGCGTGGGGTAAAGATGGTAACGATGCCGCTTAGAGAATATCACTTTGACCTCACAGCAATTGCCGCAGCGATCAACGAGCATACAAAGATCATCTATCTCGCTAATCCAAACAATCCGACCGGAACAATCTTCACAAAAGCCGAGTTCGATGAGTTCATGAAGAAAGTGCCTCGGCATGTCCTTATTATTCTTGACGAGGCCTACTTTGAATATGCAAAGGACAATCCCTTATATCCGGATTCCATGCACTATCGTTATGACAACGTTATCACGCTGAGAAC
>JBGPGQ010000052.1:0-13230 GCA_041483995.1 Bacteroidota bacterium | reverse complement strand
GTTACGCGGGTGTACGGCGCAATGACCATTTGTGCGATACGGTCACCGCGCTTGATGATAAAATCCTGCTTGCCGAAGTTGGTGAGTATGACTTTCACCTCGCCACGATAGTCGGCATCAATCGTGCCTGGTGCATTAAGAACCGTGACTTGATTCTTGGCTGCAAGTCCGCTCCGGGGACGCACTTGCGCCTCGTAGCCCTCAGGCAGCGCAATTGCAAATCCTGTCGGAATCAGAGCAGTCTCCCCGACCTTCAACACAAACTCACCTTCCACTGCGGCGCAAATATCCATACCGGCAGAATGGTCGGTGGCGTATTTTGGAAGAAGGATTCCCTGATTAGTATTGCCAATTCTTGTGATCTGAACTGCTGCGCTTCCAACATTCATTTGCACGTCTCACTCATAACTTTTCCATTCACCACAACGCCGCACACGTGGCTCGTGTACTCAAATGGATCACCGTCGAACAACACCACGTCGCCATCCTTGCCGGGCTCAAGCAACCCGACACGTTTCTCCACACCAATAATACGCGCAGCGTTAATCGTGATGGACGCAAGCGCGTCTTCGAACGCGAGTCCGTTGGCCGCAGCGATCGCAGCTTCATACAACACAATTCGTGTCTTGGGAACGTAACTTTCGTAGCCGCTTTGAATCGCAAAAAGAATTCCCGCCTGCTTTAGCTTTGCTGCAGTCTCAAATGAAACATTTTTGGTGTCGCCATACGGCCGCGCCATTGTCGGGTGTAGTATAACTGGAACGCCGGACTTCTTGATCTCATCAAGCACCAGGTACGCTTCAGCCGCTCCATCCAGCACCATCGTAAAGCCAAACTCCTTCTGCAAGCGCAATGCCGTGATGATCTCGGTTGCCTGTTCGGCGGTCACGAGAGCTTTCACTTCACCACTCAGAACGCGGGCAAGCATATCCAATTTCAAGTCGGGGCCGGGACGTTTATCGGGATCCTTGTTCTTCTTGTTCTTGAGATATTCCTTTGCCTTCAGAAAATCCGTGCGCATCATCGCCACACCCTTGGCAGTTGTGCCGGGAGATTTGAAATTATCGCTCACCGATGAACCAAGCGTAAACGCAACCATCCCGACGGAATCCACCAATGCCTCGTTCACCGTGTTGCCAACGGTCTTCACGACAATTGTTGTTCCGCTCGCGAGTGCACCGGGCGCGTGTCCTGTGTGCAGTGTTGTAATACCGAGGTTCCGTACCCACTCCACAAGCTGCTCATGCGGATTGTATGCGTCGATGGCACGCAACTCCGGTTCCATCGGGTCCGATTTTTCAAGCTGGCTCTGGTCATGTGGAATGTTATAAATACCGGAAAGTCCAACCACCGAACGAGCGTCGATAAGACCGGGAGTAACGACCTTCGCACTCATTATTTTGTACGTTGGCGGAATAATAACGCTTGCCGCCGGACCAACCCGCTCGATCTTCTGTCCTTTCACAAGTACAACCCCGCTTTGTATCGGCGCCCCGGACATCGTATACACGGTCTCGCCTTTGATGGCAAGCTGGGCGTGTGCAAAGGAGGAAATCAACAGTAAGCCCAGTCCTAACTTAAGCAAGAAGACTCTCGTTCTCATTCCCCACCTCGCTCGTCATCGTCGCCAAATACTTCATCACGGTAGACTTCGAAACCGCCAACGGCATACTTGTGATCTTCGGGATTCGAGCGGTCGAACACTTTCTGTCCTTCCACCCACGTCTGCTCAACATGTGTGTAGACGCTGAGGGGATCTCCGGAAAGAATGGCAAAGTCCGCGTCCTTGCCGGCTTTGATCGAGCCGATTCGTTTGTCGAGATCGAGCATCCTCGCTCCGGCAAGCGTCAGAGCTTCAAGAGCTTTCGGCTTTGACATTCCTGCACGGACAGCAATTGCAGCGGAACGAAGAAGAAGTCGTGAGTCCGTAATAGGGTCATCCGTATGGAATGCGACATCGACGCCTGCTTTCTCAAGGATGGCTCCCGTTTCATACCGGGAATTCACAGCTTCCAGCTTGCCGCCGGGAGAGTCGATCACGATGATGGAGCACGGCACTTTCGCTTCAGCAATTTCTTTTGCAACCAACGCGGCTTCACTCACATGGTGCAACACAACACGGTAACCGAATTCCTTTGCGAGCCGCAGTACGGTCAGAATATCGTCGCTACGATGTGTGTGGTGTTGCACGATGCGCTTGCCTTCGAGAACCTGCACGAGTGCCTCCATTTCGAGATCGCGCTTCGGCATTTTATCCGGGTTACCTTTGGCGGCTTCAAGCTTGGCTTTGTAGTCCTGTGCTTTGAGGAACAGTTGCCGCACCATCGCCGCTGACTTGGCACGTGTTCCGGGGAACGGCTTTTCTCTGATCGAGTTCGTTCCGTTGGCCATCTTCATTCCGCCGCAAACGTCGTTCAGCGGATCGGCACAGTAGAGCATGTCTTCGATTCTGGTAGCAGGACGAAGCTTAAGATACACAGTCTGTCCGCTCATGAGATGGCCGGAGCCCGGCATCACGTTGAGTGTTGTCAGTCCGCCGGCCAGTGCCTTTTTGAACATATCATCACGAACGTTGATCGCATCGAGAATGCGTACGTCGGGATTGAGCGCAGACGATGCATCACCTCCACTGCCGCCTCCGATGTGCGAGTGCGTGTCGACTATTCCCGGGAAGACGACTTTTCCTTTGACGTCAACAACTGTTGCATCATCGGGGACCGGCACACTTGCAGCATCACCAACAGCGAGGATTTTTCCACCTTGAAACACAACGACACCGTTTTCTATCGGCACGCCCTCGATGGGATAGACCATTGCGCCAACGAATGCGTGAACTTCTTCCTGAGCAAGCGAAACGCCTGCCAGGCTCAAGAAGAGTGGAATAAGAACGAGACGATTGAGCATTGAATTGGATTGTTGAATTATCGGAATGTTACGGGACTGCGTGGCTTAATATATCCCAAGGCTGAATGAAATGCAATGGAACACTACCAATCGTTGCTGAAACACCAAAGCCCCACTCACGTGAGGCTTCGGTCTCAATTCACCAGATCTGCGTCAAGGAAATGCTACTTTACCACGAGCATCTTCTTCGTCGCTACAAATGATCCTGCCGTAAGGCGGTAGAAATACACTCCCGAAGCAAACCGGTTTGAGTTGAATTGCACCGATTTGTATCCCGGCTGCTGCACCTCTTCTACAAGCGTTGCAATCTCTTTGCCCAAAACGTCGAAGACAGTCAGCTTCACGTGGGCCGCGGCAGGCAGGTCATACCGTATTTGCGTCACCGGATTGAATGGGTTGGGATAGTTTTGATGCAACGCGTATTTCGCAGGCACGTTCGGACCCGGATTCTCCTCAACACCTGTTAACACGGAATCCGTTCGCATCGCAATAGCAAGAAGCCCGGCAATCCCGGTTGAACCAATGGTTGTCCCCGCCGCTGTTGTGGTGTCAATACGAATGAGTGTGTTCGTTTGTGCTGCGCTTCCTTTCAATCCATAAAGGACCCCAAGGCGATCGAATGCGATCGAAGGAGTAATGGCATTGTCCCCGGTCCCTCCGATGAGAGTCGCAGCACCTGTTGTGGTGTTCACCTTGTAAATCCTGTCTCTGTTGGAAAGGACTGTGCGAACACTTGCCCAGAGCTCGCCGCTTGTTGGATTGAACGAGAGACCGGAATATGCCAGCCCGCTTGACCCGACAAATGTTGTGTCGCCTGTATTTACATTAATCCTGTACAATCGTCCTGCCGTGGTTGCTGCAAAAAGTACGTCGCTCGAATTGAATGCAATCGCGCGCAGGTTCGGGATGGAGAGATTCAGATACGGAAGTGCGTCGCCGTGCTGTTCACTCAAACGATAGATGCTTGTGGCAATTCCCGTGGTAAAGGCCCCGTAGATCTCTCCGGTGGAAGGACGAACAGCAAGGCCGTCCAGCTCTGTAATTCCCGTGGCACCAATTGGAGTCAGCGCTGCATTTGTGGTATTGACCCTATACATCCGGCTTGAATCCGTTTGCGTTGCAGAAGCCGCGTACAACACTCCAACCTGGGCTTGCCCGATGACAATACCTTTTGCTTTCAAGGCAACCCGCACCGTTGGATTATCAGGATCATCGCTTACGATTTTCACTGTGTCAACCAACAGCCCATGTGCAGATAGTTGGGCAGTCACTTTGAAATCGATACTGCCGGGTCCGGGAACGTGTGCTGGTAGCGCGGGCAGGTTCACAAGATGAAATGCAGAAAGCTGGTTTGAGATCGAAGAGACGATCAACGTATCGATACCTCTATTCTGCAATGTTACAGCCACTGTATCGCTTGCATGCCCTGCTTCGACAAGTCCAAAGTCGATACTGGACGATGACACTGTTATTCTGATTGGTGGAAGCTGCGTGTACATGAAGCATCCCCGGCCATGCGTTGCGGCAAGGAGGATATTAGGAAGATCCTTGTACTTCAAATCGAATACCGGGAGCGCCGGAAAGCCGTTATTGAAAGGCACCCAGGATGCTCCTTCGTTCGTGGATTGAAAGACCCCGATGTCCGTCCCTACGAAAATCATGCGGGGTGTTGCAGTTCGTACCACCAACGTATTAACCGGAGTATTGGGAAGATTGCCTGTGATGTTCGTCCATGTCGTTCCGCCGTCCACGGTTTTGAAGACATGAGATCCTGCCGTTGTACCTGCACATCCTGCATAGCAGACATTATCGTTCAAATTATCTACAAACAGATCGGACACGTATTGAAACCCAGTCCGCGTTAACCACGAACTGCCATTGTTCGTTGTAACGAGAATGCGACTGTTACTCGTACCAATGTAGATCTTATTGGGATCATTGCTGATTGCGATCGAAGCCACACTACCACCGACTATACCCGCAGTTGCAATTTGTGTCCAGCCACTGGATGAAGTCGCTGTTTGCACAGACGTTGTTTTCCATACATCCGATTGTCCATACACAACAATGTTGTGGTCGCTCGGCGCCATCTCGTATGGATTGTAAAAGAGTCCGCCGGTGGATCCGCTCGGACCGATTTCTGTAAAGTTCACGCCGTAGTCATTCGATCGCTTGAGCGATCCTTGCACGTACTGACCATAGACGAAGTTGGGAGTAACCGGGTCAACGACCGAATAGCCGCCATCGCCGGTCGTACGCTGAATCCACAAGTTCCCACCATCAGATGATGTCTCAAGGTTGTTGTCTTGAGTCCCGCCATACAGCCTTTCAGGTTCATTCGGATCATAGTCTGCACCCTGAAACTGAAGCGTGGAGAGCGTTGCATTCAGATCGCTCCAAGTTACTCCGTCATTGGCAGATTTGTACACCCCACCATCCGAGCCGCAAAACAGGACTCCATTGTTGTACCCGAGAAAATGGATGTCGGCGTGGGACATGTTGCTTGAGCCTGTCGTCGACCAGTTGGTACGTTGCACGAGAGTTACACCGGCGTTCGTTGAAACGTAGATGTCAAGTCCGCCAACGATCACCATGTTGGGGTTTGTAGGATGGACAGTGACAGCATTGTCATACCATCCCTGGCCGCTCATATAATTTGGCGATGAACTCTGAAGTGTCCAGGTCGCTCCTGCATCGGTCGTGCGATAGAGACCGAGCAGACCGTTTGTGCCTGAGTTGGCGACACTTGCGTACAAAACACTGGGGTTGCTGGGCGCAAGTGCAAGCTGCGTTCGTCCCACGCTCGATGTCGGCAATCCTCCTCCTAAGGTGGACCATGAGGTGCCGCCATTGGTTGACTTTCGTACTACGTTGGTTCCGGCTCCTCCTGTAGTTGTGTAGACAACTTCCGGGTTTGTCGGGTCAAGCAAGACGCAGTTTGCATTATTGCCGCTGCTTGTAGTGGTCCAACTCGCTCCGGCATTTGTGGATTTGTATATGCCACTCGATCCGGAAATATAGATGGTGTTGTTGTTCAACGGGTTGATGGCAATCTGGGAGAAGTACCGTCCGACTGTTGTTGTTGCAATCTTCGTCCAACTCGTACCGCCATCTGTTGTTTTGAATATGCCATCGCCGTAGTAGCTGTCAAGGGAGAAGTTCAACTCACCGGTCCCGAAATACACAATGTTGGGATTCCCCGGATCCACTGCAACGGCGCCGCACGTGACGGCAGTAAGATTATCTGATAGGACGTTCCACTGAACACCTCCATCAACAGTCTTCCAGACTCCACCGCCGGCTGCCCCTGCGTACATGATGGATGGATTGGGCGGATAAAAGGCGATTGAGTTTGTGCGACCTGAAATGTAATTGGAGCCTGTTCGCGCGTAAAACATACCTGCGGGGTTTACCGAAACCCAATTCCCACCGGCAAGCGCAGTGTTCGACCCTTTAAGAGATTCAACGAGACGATCTCTCTCGGCTACGGAACGAGCATAGGCATCTTCGGGGACGGTCATTCCAGGGCCACCCGCCCGTCGTTCGTAGAAGTATCTCTCTCGAGCAAGTATCTCTTCACCTGATTCTTCTCCGTCTTCTTCTTGCGCGATTAACAGAGGGGCGATACAAGACATGCACATAAGCAGAATAAAAAACATGCGTTGTGCACGTCTAGAAAACAGTTGTTCTTGAGTCATGATAGGTTTCCTAATTGATAATAAAATCCCTCATTTCACCAGCAACATCTTTCTTGTTTCGATAAACCCTTCAGCCCTCAGTTGATAGAAATACACACCACTCGTGACATTGGCAGTATTCCATTGCACTGACTTGTTCCCAGGCTCCTCAATTGCATTCACCAAACTCTCCACCTCTCGACCCAACACATCAAACACCGTGAGCATGACATAGCTCTTCGATGGAATTTGATACTTGATCGTTGTGTTTGGATTGAACGGGTTGGGGTAGTTTTGATACAGATTGACTCTTGTTGGCAGCCCTTGATTCTCTGGAACGCTGACTGTAGTTCCATAGAGCGTATCACGAATGATGCAACCTCGAATGCTCCACCATGCGTAGAACGGCCACCCACCATCGGCCTTATCCAGAGCATCCACAATTCCGAATCCGTCGGCAAGACTGACCTCATACTGAACAAGCCCGTCGAAGAGGTAACGCCTCACCATTCTTTGTGAGCCAAAGATCTGTTGTGCTGTGATTGAAGCTACACGTGACATTCTCAATAGGTTCCACCCAACAATTGTATCGACGGTTCCCGGTGCAGCACGTAGATTGTACATTGGAACATCATTGCCGCTGTACGGGGAAAAGTAATAGACATAGTCAGAATCAACTCGTACGAAGGTTCCACCGAGTGCGTCCGAGTGACCAAGGCGAGTGTAGATTCGACCATTGGGCATCAGAGTATCTCGGAGAACGCCCAATTGGGTTATTACTGACTCCGTCGGTTGGGGATAGTTGTTGTAGAAGACTTGGTAACTCCAAGTGTTCCGAGCTTCCAGCGGATAGAAATCTTGAGCAATCACCTCAAATGTCTGCACTACTGATAGGATGAAGAGAATAGGAAACAACTGTTGGGAGAATCGTTTCATAATTGTGACCTCCTTTTCATACCGCCTAACATCTTTGATGCTGCGATCACCTTATAAATATACAATAGCTCCCATTGGAGTGCAACCGCAAGAAAGGGCGGTCACTGTTGATTCGAGAATCACCCACGGACCCCTCCCCTTAAAGAAGGAGAGGGATTGGTTCACCGCACAAGAACAAAAAAACCTCACACCTGTGAGGCTTCTAAGATCAATCGGACACTGCGGTTACGCCAATGCAGGACTCATCGATACGGAGGATTTCACTATCCGTTTCTCGAACTCATCGCGGAAACGTTTGATCATGCTCTGCACCGGCCAGGCCGCCGCATCGCCGAGAGCACAGATCGTGTTACCTTCGATGTTGTTTGCCACGTCCAGCAGCAACTCGATGTCACCCTCACGAGCCTCGTAGTTCTCAAACCGCTTCAAGATCTTGAACATCCAGCCTGTACCCTCACGACACGGTGTACATTGTCCGCACGATTCATGGTAATAGAACTTGGTAATGCGCGTAATTACTTTGATCAGATCCGTGGTTTCATCCATCACGATCAACCCGCCGGTACCAACGGAAGAGCCGGCTGCTTTAAGTCCGTCCGCATCCATCGTCACTCCCTCAATCGTCTCTCCTCTCATAATCATCGTGGATGATCCGCCGGGGATGATCGCCTTGATTCTCCTTTCCCCCGGAACTCCACCTGCATATTTGTAGATGATGTCGGTCAGTAAAACACCGGTCGGCATCTCGAAAACGCCGGGCGTGTTCACATGTCCGCTCACGCCGATGAGTATCGGTCCATGATGTTTTGTCGCACCGATTTTTGTGTACGCCTCCCAGCCCATCTTCAGAATCAGCGGTACATTACTAATAGTTTCAACATTGTTGATTGTCGTCGGACATCCCCACAATCCGTACTGCGCGGGAAACGGGGGTTTCACCCGCGGGTAGCCGCGGTCACCTTCCAGTGAATTCATCAGCGCAGACTCTTCGCCGCAAATGTACGCGCCCGCGCCGCGATACAGGTATAGGTTCGTGCTGAAGCCGGAGCCAAGAATATTTTCTCCGATGTATCCTTTGGCGTACCCATCGTCCACGGCTTTCTGCACCATCTTGATCCAATTGTTGTATTCGCCGCGGATGTACAGGTATGCAGTTTTGATTCCCATCGCATAACACGCAATGATAGTGCCTTCGATCATCAGGTGCGGATTGAACTCAAAGATCTGTCGGTCCTTGAACGTGCCCGGCTCGCTCTCATCGCCGTTGACACACAGGTAGCGTGGCTTGTCGTTCTTCTTTGGCATGAACGTCCACTTCAATCCGGTGGGAAAACATGCCCCACCGCGGCCGCGCAGGTTGGACTTCTTCACTTCGTCCGTTACTTCCTCGGGCTTCATCTTCAGCGCCTTCCGTAACATTGCGTAGCCGCCGTGAGACTCGTAGACGTCAATCTTGTGGTAGTCGGGAATGTCGGGCAGGAGCATTTTTTCCATCGCTATTTCAGCTCCCGAAGAATGGTATCCACCTTATTCTCATCCAGGTTCTCGTAATACTCGTCACCGATCTGCATCATCGGCGCAGTGCCGCACGAGCCGAGACACTCCGCCTCAACGAGTGTGAACTGGTTGTCCGGTGTTGTCTCACCGACATGGATGCTCAGCGAGTCCTCGATACGCTTCAGAATTCTCTCACTGTTGCGCAACATGCATGAAACGTTTGTGCACACCTCAATCTTGTGTTTGCCGACGGGCTTGCGGTTGTACATCGTATAGAACGTCACGATGCCGAGCACTTCGTGCGCAGGAATCCCAAGAAGTCCTCCGACAACCTTCATTCCTTCGTCCGAGACCCAGCCGTGTTCCTCCTGCCACATCCAGAGAGCTTCAAGCACAACCGGACGCTGAGATGGGTAGCGTTTTTTCAGTTCTTCAATTCGTTGGAGACTTTTTTCAGATAACATTCTTCATTACTCATTGTTCATTACTTATCCGCTTCCCCCATCACCGGGTCGAGACTACCGATGACTGCAACGATATCGGATACCATCCCACCTTTCAACATCGTGGGCAACGCCGAAAGATTCACCATGGACGGAGAGCGTATCTTCATTCTCCACGGATGTCCCGTCCCATCGCTCACGATATAGAACCCCAACTCACCCTTCGATGATTCAGTACCCTGGTACACTTCGCCGATAGGTGGATCAATTCCCATATTGATCAACATGAAATCCTGGATCAACTCTTCCATTTTTGTGTATGTCCGTTCCTTGGAAGGAAGAACTTTCTTGGCCTCATGCGCGTGCACGGGTCCGCCGGGCATTTGCCTCAAAGCCTGACGCAAGATCTTCGCGCTTTCCTTCATTTCTGCTAGGCGCACATAGAACCGTGCGAGCGCGTCGCTTTCGGTGAACGTAATGACATTGAAATCGAGTTGTGAATAGACGAGATACGGATTGTCCCTTCGAAGATCGCGCGGCACGCCCGCTGCGCGCAGAATCGGCCCCGTCATCCCCAGGGAAATCGCGTCCTCTTTCGAGATGTACCCGACGTTTTCACATCTGTCGATGAAGATCCGATTATTCCTCAGCAGGTCTTCCACTTCACCAAGGTCGGCTTTGAATTCATCGAGGAACTGGTTCAGCATCGCCGTGCATTGCGGCGTCCAATCCTGTTGCAGTCCGCCGATGCGCGTGTAACTTGTCGTGAACCGCGCGCCGCACAGCACATCATAGATATCCAACAGCTTTTCACGCTCCCGAAAAGTCCAGAGCAACACCGTCAGTGCACCGACATCCATCGCAAGGCTGCCGACTGCCACAAGATGCGAGGCAACGCGCGCCATCTCGCAACAAAGAACGCGGATATACTGCGCCCGGGACGGCACTTCAATGCCAATCAGTTTCTCGACTGCAAGAATATAGGCGACATTGTTGGAAATGGGCGAGAGATAGTCGAGACGATCTGTATGCGGAATGAACTCGTGGTACGAGGAGTTTTCAGCGATCTTCTCATAGCCGCGATGTAAATACCCGAGCTCCGGAACTACGCCAACAACTGTTTCCCCATCTAACTTTATAAGAAGACGCAAGACTCCATGTGTCGCCGGATGTTGGGGTCCCATATTGAGAATCATCTCGTTCTCTAACGGATCATCTACGACAACAGAAGTATCCTGATCTTCGAGAGCGGAGAGTATTTGACTTTTCTTCAGGGTTTCTACACTTCTCGGGGGCATCGGCGTACGGCTCTCAAGCACTTGCGTTGTTATCGACGTGGTAGTGGAATTGAATCGGGAATCCCCATCAGTGGAAAATCTTTACGGAGCGGGTAATACTCGTACTCTTCAGGCATATACATCCGGCGCAGATCAGGATGACCTGAAAATTTGATACCGAACATGTCAAACGTTTCACGCTCGTGCCAGTTCGCCGCGGACCAGACCCCTGAAACAGTCTGAACGACCGGACTTGCTTCATCCACATTCACTTTCAAGCGAAGGTACTTTTTGTTCTTCAGCGAGTAGAGGTTGTACACAACCTCGAACCGCGTTTCCGGCCTGTACATATCCACACCGCAAAGATCGATAAGCATGTCAAATGCAAGGTCCGGATCGTTCTTCACGAACTCACACACGAGGACGATCTCATCTTTCTTCACTGTAACAGTCAGGTCACCGCGGTATTCGACACTTCCTTCAATACTCTGTGCACACTGTCCGTTGAGTTTTTCGAGGATTTTTTCGTTCACCCTAACGCCTCTGCTGTCGCGCCTGTTTCGGAGAGATAAATCTTTTCCCCGTGTAGGAGAGAACCGATTGTTCTATCCTTCTCTATTTTTTTCTGCAACACCATCAGTGATTGCAGCAAGGCTTCCGGACGGGGCGGGCACCCTGCAACGAACACGTCCACCGGTATAAACTGATCGATACCCTGCACAACCGCATATGATCGGAACATGCCACCCGACGAGGCGCACGCGCCCATCGAGATCACCCACTTGGGATCGGGCATCTGATCGTAGATTTTCCGGACAACCTTTGCCATCTTGTATGTGACGGTTCCGGCCACAATCATCACGTCGCATTGGCGTGGGGTAAAGCGCATGACCTCTGATCCAAAACGCGAAATATCGAAGCGAGGCGAAGCCGTAGCCATCATTTCAATTGCACAGCATGAAATCCCCATGGGCATGGGCCAGAGTGAATTCTTGCGCGCCCAGTTGATAACGGAATCCAACCGCGTGGTCATGAACCCGTCCTGTTGAAGCCTGTCTAATCCCATCGCAGCGCACCCTTCTTGAGAATATAAAGGTATCCGACCAGCAGAATACCAATAAAGACGAGCATCTCGACCAACCCAAACATGCCGAGTTCCCGGAACTTCACTGCCCACGGATACATAAAGACGATTTCAATGTCAAACACTATAAAGAGCATTGCCACAAGGTAGAATTTCACCGAGAACCGCTCGCGGGCCGACTTCACCGGCTCCATGCCGCTCTCGTATGTCGAGAGCTTTTCTTCGCTGGGACGTTTGGGGCCAATCCACTTGTTGATGTTGGCCAACACTATCCCAAAAACAACCGCCAGCACAATCATGATGCCTATTGGCGCATACTGCTCAATCATTTACAACCTGTTTTGGTTCAGTTGAAGAAATTTTTCACTGTCAAAAGTTAGACAAAAATCGGTTGAATGTCAACGAAACGGGTTTGAGGGTAGTGTCCTAATTTGCGATTACGGATCTCTTATCTTTACTGCAATCGCATTGTATAAGAGGGCGTATCAACAATGGCGTGCGTTGCGATTCCGAATGTTTTCTTTGCTTACTTTCTTTTCAAAAAGAAAGTAAAAAATAAGAAGAGCAAATGGCGGAGCCTGACTAACTGATCCCCTCATACATCTTTTCTATGAGATGAGCGTATCGCTCTTCAACGACTTTGCGTTTTACCTTCTGCGTGGGAGTCAGATCGCCATCTTCGATTGTAAAGGGCCTGTCCAACAAAGTAAATTTCCGAACCCGCTCGAAGCTGGCGAGGTCCTTTTGAATCTGGTCAATGTCATTGTCAATGAGGTCATTGATCTCTTCCAACTTGAGAAGCTCACCGATGTTCTTATGGAGCAAGCCGTGGGAGGTTGCAAACTCCTTCAGCGAATCGAAATCCGGAACAATGAGCGCAGTGAGGAACATTCGTTTATCCCCAATCAATACGAACTGATCAATATACTTGCTGGAGAGAAACAGGTTCTCGATTGGCTGGGGCGCTATGTTCTTGCCGCCTGAACTGACAAAGAGATGTTTTTTCCGATCGGTAATGGAGACAAATCCATCCTCATCAATCGTTCCGATATCGCCCGTGTGAAACCAGCCCGCATCATCAATCACTTCCCTGGTTGCTTCAGGATTGTTCCAATAGCCCTGCATGATGTTCGGTCCCCGTGCCAGGATTTCCCCGTCCTCAGCGATCTTCAGTTTAATGCCAGGAAGCACCTTCCCCACCGAGCCGAATTTATAATCATTGAGAAGATTCACCGTTAGGACGGGTGAAGTTTCCGTCAGTCCATACCCCTCGATTATTTTCAGGCCGACTGCTTCGAAGAACTCACCAAACTCCTGTGCAAGAGCCGCACCGCCCGATACGAAGAACCTCACCTTGCCGCCCGTCCGCGCTCTCAGTTTGCTGAAGACCAGCTTATCGGCAAGAGCATGTT
>JBGPGQ010000051.1:0-13263 GCA_041483995.1 Bacteroidota bacterium | reverse complement strand
TTGGCAACAAGCTCATTGTGCTTCTCTTCGTTCAGCAAAGCATCAAAGTTTTCCTCATTGGCAGATAATTCCTGTAGTTGCTGTTTTTTTTCTTCACCCGTGGAAATAGTATTGTCCATAATGGCCGCACGATCATTTGCCAGCATGTCTTCTACAGCTGTCCCGTAATGTTTCCAGAAGTTGAATCCCTGAAAGTCCAGGAACGGCGTTCGCTCAAGCCATCTCTCGACAAGAGTGAACAGCGAGGGCGTTTGCTCCGATTGTTTGATGATATCCTGATGTGCGGTTGATAAGTGGGTGTAGTACACTTCTTTATTGTAGAGAAGGCGTTGTTCGGGATTCATCCCAAGCATGTTTTCGATCAGTCGGAATTGAAAGCTCTGGAATCCGGATGCCGGGTAGAGCACGTCTCGGAATTCCAAGAAATCCAACGGTGTCATGGTTTCCAACACGCGCAACTGGTCGATCAAGAGCTTTTGTATTTCTGTAATTCGCTCCAGACGAAGTGCAGCAGTGCCAACGTGCTTCTCATCGACGTAGTCCTGGCCGAACACGGTAACCACGGAATGCAGCTCATGCAAAATTTGCTTGAACCATAGCTCGTACACCTGGTGAACGATAACGAACAACATTTCATCATGGGCGGGGCGACCAAGCTCTTCACTTCTTGGTGATTGACTTGAAAGGAGCTTGTTCAAATGCAGATAGTCTGCGTAGTACAGCGGAGGATTCGGTTTATTCATAGCGATTGAAGGACAAAAGAATGACTTTAGATAACCAAAACTCTTTGATAAGTCAAGGATGGAGAGCGGATAGATGAGTTTCAACGCTCTTGGCTGTCGCGTCAAGGTTGTAGCCCCCTTCAAGAACCGACACAATAGGGGCTACATCCCTGACCAGCCGAGTCATTTTCGCAAAAGACTCTTCGGTCAGCTTCATTCCACCGAGCGGGTCGTCACGATGCGCGTCGAACCCGGCAGAGACAAGAAGCAGGTTGGGTTTGTACTGAGCGAGGGCCGGGACGATTTCCTTAGTGAATGCTGCAAGATACTCATTCTCACCCGTGCCTGCAGGCAAAGGGATGTTGAGCGTAAACCCTTCTCCCTTTCCAACGCCTCTTTCAGAGCGTGCTCCTGTTCCCGGATAGAGCGGGTACTGATGCAGACTAATGTAGAATACGGAGGGATCGTCTTCAAAAATATGCTGAGTTCCATTGCCGTGGTGAACATCCCAATCGAGGATGGCGATCTTTTTGAAATGATGCTGCTGTTGAGCATAACGCGCAGCGATTGCCACATTATTACAAAGGCAGAAACCCATTGGCCTGTCACGTTCGGCATGATGCCCGGGAGGGCGGACGGCGCAAAAGGCAGAACTGACTTTGTTTGTGATGACGGCATCGACCGCGGCCAGCACACCACCGGCGGCAAGCATTGCAATTTCAAACGAACGTGGACTGGCGTGTGTATCACCTTCATCCAATGGCCCACCGCCGGAATGACAAACGGTACGTACGAGATCCAAGTGTTCGTTCGTGTGGACCGCAAGCACCTGTTCCTCGGTTGCTGCAACCGGGTTGATATGATGAAGAGAGTCCCAGAGTTGACTTTTCTTCAAATGTGAAAGAAGTCTGCGCAAGCGATCCGGCCTCTCGGGATGCCCGGGCGGAGTAATATGTTCGAGGAACTTATCACTGTATACAAATCCGACACCCCTGGATGGCGCAGTCTTCATCGCTCAATAACATGTAATGACAATGGCAATCAGTATGTTGATACCATGAGAAAACAAACAGAGCGGGCAAACTATTTTCACAACAAAAAAAAGAGAATATGCGAGATACAATGACAATCCAACCGTAAGCCAAGAAGCGACAATCGGTATCGCTTCAATATTGTGGTTTGGATTTGCGACAACAGTGATGATCATGGCGCCATAGTACAGGATGCCGAGAAATGAGTTTGGGATTCCAAACACGCGCGCATCCCTATGTTTTAGAATGAGTTGGCATGTATTCTCTTTGAGTTGACAAAAAACCGGAACCCATTTCGTGTTCGGCTTGATGATGTTATAGAAGATGAGCGTGAAGTATGTCGAAACATACAACCCTGCTATCGACGAAAGAAAAAGTATTGTTTGTTTCACTGTGAGAATTGAAGACATTGGACCTTTCTGTCCTTCAAGATACAAAGGTGCATGTCAGATTCAACGATTCTTGCTTCTCTCGCAGATGGTACCTATATTTTCGAGCATGAAACAGCCAATATTGATCCCGCCCGCTTCAATCCTATGAAGTTTCATTTACCTCTCATTACAGGCACACTCATCAAGCGGTACAGGAGATTTCTGGTCGATGTCCGGCTTGCGGACGGGTCTGTTCTGACGGCGCATTGCCCCAATTCCGGTAGTATGGTGAGTTGCTGCGAGCCGGGCAGGACGGTCATTCTCTCGGATAGTGGGGACTCGAGCCGTCGCCATGCACTCACATGGGAGTTGATAGATATGGATGGAACATGGGTTGGTGTGAACCCCGCCATTTCTCGTAAGATCGTAAATGAAGCAATTGAGAAAAAGCTTGTTCCCTCTCTTGCTCGCTATGATGAGATCCAACGCGACGCGTCATACGGGAGGAAAACCAAGGTCGATATTGTGCTGCATGGAATGGAAGAGAATTGCTTCATCAACATTCACAATGTGACCTGGGTGGAGAACGACTCTGCATTCTTTCCCGACGCGATTAATGAACGGGCGAAAATGTCCTTACTTGAGCTGGCGGAAATTGCAAAGCAGAAGCACCGCGCCGTTGCATTTTACTTTGTGCAACGCGGAGATTGCGCAAGGTTCATGCCAGCAGCGCAGGTGGACAGGGATTTTATGAAACTGATGCTCCTGGCGCAGAATGCAGGAGTAGAGATTGTTGTATACCGCGGAGTTGTTTCACCGGAAGGGATTGATCTCGGGACTACCATACCGTACGCATTGGAGTAATGGGCAAATGATCTCCGCACTACCATATGAGCAGCTCCGGGCGGTTCTGAGTGATATCGTCGAAGGTCGCATCGTCAAAAGAGCGAGACATGAACTGCAGTGGGAATCACGTGACCTCTCACTGGAGTTTATCGAAGTGTTGAAAGGCCATGGCTATATCCCCACCATTGTGCAGGACGCGTTGGTCGAACCCGGCGAGCGGGTTCCAGCATTTTACATAGATAAAGCCACAGCATATTTTGGCTGGATATTCTGGGAGAAATTTTCCCATCTCAAGCTCAGGAAACTGTTCGGCTCTGTTGTCAGAAACTCAAAGGGTGACTGGGCTGTCCAGATTCCGCCTCAGCGCAAAACGGTCATCTATGCAAACATGTCTCTCAAATCCGAGATGGATATCGAAAACCCATCAGGGTTTTAGACATGCCCGAGCTGCCCGATCTTCTTCGCATCCGGAAATATCTTCAGGACAACATCGTCAGTAGGACAATTGTTGACGTCCAACTAAAGCAACCGGTGGTGTTGCGCGTTGCATTGGATCAGAGGTTTGATGATCTCCTCATCGGGAAAACGGTTGAACGGATCGACTTGCGCGGACCATTCATCCGTTTTGATCTTTCAGATTCAATTGATGTCATCGCAAACCTCATGTTGATGGGCAAGTTGCAGCATCAACGTGGTGGAGAAAAGCCGGAAGGATTTCTTTGTCTTTCACTCGGGTTCGATAATGGTACACGACTGAACGTATGCGACGAACAAAAGATGGTCAAGGTGTACATCGTTCTCCATGGCAAATACGACATCATTCCGAAATTCAACCAGCAGGGAATTGATATCCTCACTCCGGAATTCACCCCGGATGTTTTTTCCTCGCTTGCCAAGAAGCACTCAAGAAAACAAGTCAGGGTTTTCATTAACGATCACACCATTCTGAGTGCAATTGGAAATGCATATGCCGATGAAATATTGTTTGAAGCAGGCATCCACCCGAAGACGTTTGTCAGCAAACTTTCACCCCTTGAGATTGCCGGTCTCTACAAAGCCATCCACGCCGTAATGCGATGGGGCACACAGAAGGTTGAAGAGGCAAGCCAGCCGATACAGATAAAAGTGCGGGGACACATGAACGTCCGCTGGCGCAAAGATGAGCCCTGCCCACGCTGCGGGACAACGATCCGGCGCGAAGGCGTTCGCGGCCACGATGTGTTCTTCTGCCCGCACTGTCAGCCGACGTCACGCAAACTGTTCATTGATTGGAAGAAAACGTAGATCATTTTTGTTCGAAGCAACTCGATTGCAGTCTCTGCGGGAGTAAATAAGATTTTCATAAGGATGTTGCGTTCATAGACCTGAGTTCGTATATTTACCACAGCAACCGTTAGGGGTGTCCCGAAGAAAAATACGGGACTGAGATCAAACCCTGATAACCTGATCTGGACCATACCAGCGTAGGGAAACGACCAGTTTTTCTTCTTGATTTCCTTTCTAAGCCGTTTCTCTGCATGAGGAGAATCGGCGTTTTTATTTTGAGGAGGGATCAATGAAGGCTCGAACAATTCTGCTACTCTCACTCTGTCCTGCGACGCACGCGTATTCACAGCAGGAGATGGCTCCTGATAGAGATACACTCTACACTATTTCCCCCATCATTGTGACAGCAACGGCCGCGCGCGAAAGGGAAACGCCGGTGACCTTCTCTAATCTCGGCAGCATGGAGCTGAGGCAGCGGTATTCCACGCAGGATATTCCGGTGTTGCTTTCCGAACTTCCCTCCGTCACATCATATTCCGAGAATGGCAATGGCGTTGGTTATAGCTACATTAACCTTCGCGGTTTCGATCAGCGCCGTCTCTCGGTTATGATCAATGGGGTTCCACAGAATGATCCTGAAGATCACCAGGTATATTGGATTGACGTCCCGGACCTGATGGCCAGCACTGGTGATGTGCAGGTCCAGCGGGGAGCGGGCAACGCGTTCTACGGACCGCCAGCCATCGGTGGGTCGGTGAACCTCATGACAAACCCCTTTCGCGCTGAGCCGAGAATAACACTCGAATCCATGATGGGTTTTCAGGAATTCAGCAGCAGTCCCAAAGCACTTGTACTGAACACCAGAAAGTATGGAGCCGCTATCAACTCCGGTCTTGTGAACGACCAGTATATGTTCTATGGCCGCCTCAGCAAAATCCAGAGCGATGGATACAGAATGAATTCAGATGTCGATATGGGGTCGTATTTCCTGGGAGCCCTCAGATTTGACAAGAATATGACGACGCGGTTTCACTTTTACGGCGGTCCGCTGGAAGATGGCTTGGCATACACAGGTTTGCCAAAATTTGTCAATGACGATCCGGCTCTTAGACGACAGAACATTGCCGATGGATGGACGGTTGATTCCACGGGTCACGCGTACAGTTATGCGATGGCTCGTCGTCCACAAGAGAGGGAGAATTTCTCCCAGCCCCACTATGAGTTGATCCACGATTGGAATCTCTCTCCGTCGGTGATTCTCCACAATACCATTTTCTACTATACCGGTGATGGATTCTATGACTACGATGCTTCGTGGGCAGACACGTCAATGTTGCGCATCGGGTCCACCTATGGAATTCCCATCTCACAAAATCCGACGGGTACACTCGTGCGGGCGTTTGTGGGAAACAAGCAGTGGGGATGGCTTCCGCGTGTTGAGATCAGTCACGGCGATGGCAATCTAACACTTGGCGCGGAAGTGCGCGTACATCGCTCAACGCATTGGGGAAGAATTCAGTTTGCAGAAGGCCTGCCAACGAACTTCGACCCCGACTACCATTTTTATGAATACAATGGTGAGAGGGATATTTTTTCGCTGTATGTTCATGAGCTTTTTCATGTTCGCGATGATCTTTCCTTGCTGAGTGATCTCCAGTTGGTGAGAAATAGATATGGAATCAAGGATGAAAAATTTCTCGGCAATAATTTCAGTCTGTCATATTTCTTCGCAAATCCAAGAGTGGGATTGAATTACAACATTGATGAGCAATGGAATAGCTACGTTTCTCTTGCGTACACATCGAGAGAACCACGGCTGGCCCAGTTGTATGCTGCAGAGTTTGCGTATGCCGGTGAAATGCCGCAGTTCCGCACCAGGGCGACGAGTGGTGGGACCGCATACGATTTCTCTGATCCATATGCGAAACCAGAGCGGTTGTTCGATATGGAACTCGGCGCGAAGTACCATTCTGCGCAAGGGCAGCTTTCCGCAGACGTATATTGGATGGAATTCACCGATGAAATCGTAAAGTTGGGCAAGGTTGATCTCTTCGGCCAGGCAATTACTGGAAACGCGCCGCGCAGTCGGCACATCGGACTTGAAGTTGATGGCGCCATGACATTGATGGAAGCGTTCATGGTCAGCGGCAACATCACGATATCGAGGAATAGGCTTATTCGATACACGGTGATAGAGAACGGCGCAGAAGTCAACCTTGCCCGCAACCCAATAGCCGGGTTCCCCGATGTGCTCGGGAATGTGCGGCTGACCTATCGCAATGATGCATTCACTGGATCACTGCTTGCAAAATATGTCGGCTCATTTTACACCGACAATTTCAAAAACGAAAACAACAAAAACGATGCGTACACGGTGTTCAATGCCGAGTTGCTGTACACGTTTCTTCAGCATTCAAGTGTTGAATTGACCTTGCGGGGTGAAGTGAGGAACATCTTCAATAATTTCTACTTCGCGAGTGGGGAAGGGGATGCGTTTTTTCCGGCGGCAGAACGGAACTATCTTCTGGGACTAACGGTCGGGTTGTAGCCAATGCCCAAACGCGCCCTCATACTGTGTAACGGCCAGCCGCCATCACGCTCGCTCGCGCGTCGTGTTGCTGACACCTGTGATTACATTATCTGTGCTGATGGGGGAGCGAACATCGCACTGCGCCTTGGGATTCGGCCGGATGTCATTATTGGAGATATGGATTCCATCCTCACCAGAACGCGGCGCGCGTTCACAACCTCAACCATCATACATATCCCACGACAGGATAACACCGATCTCGAAAAAGCCCTTGACTTCATTTCAGCACGTAAGATCAAAAAAATATTTGTGCTCGGTGCTACCGGGAAAAGGATTGATTTTACGCTTGGCAACCTCTCGGTGATCTGGAAATATTCTTCCTTCTTAGACATCACCTTCGTGGGCGAAGACTGGATTGCAATCCCCATCGGGCACAAGAAAACGTTTCGCACGCGCCGCCGGACGACGGTAAGCCTGATTCCCTTCGGAAAATGCTCCGGCATTACTCTCAAGGGCTTGCAGTTTCCTCTTTCGAATGCAACAATGCGTATCGGAGAAATAGGTGTGAGTAACGTAGTGTTGCGTTCACCATTCTCCGTTTCCGTGAAGAAAGGGAACATGTTGTTGATTGTGATGGGCGTTCCCGTGATACGCCGCGGAAAGATGTAATGATCACACTGGCGCCGGTAGATCAGATCATCATCATCGGCTATTTTGTCGCGGTCATTGCCATCGGGTTCCTCACGGTGAAACGTACCACCGATGCAGTGGATTTTCTCCTTGCCGGAAGATCGCTTACTCTCCCCGTGTTCGTGATGACACTTGTTTCAACGTGGTATGGTGGCATTCTTGGAGTGGGCGAATTTTCCTATCGTTATGGCATTTCGAACTGGTTTCTGCAGGGCGCGCCGTATTATGTATTCGCAACTATTTTCGCCTTCCTTCTTGCAAAGCGCGTCCGCGCAAGTAGTTTCACAACGATCCCGGAAAAACTCTTCGAAGCCTATGACCGGAAAACGTCGCTACTCGGTGCATTCCTTACCTTTGTGTTGACAACGCCTGCACCATATATCGTGATGCTTGCAGTACTGATTCAACTTGTCTCGGGATGGAGCTTTGTGGCTTGCGTTGTTATTGGTACGGTAGCTACGACGGTCTATCTCGGTGCCGGGGGCTTTCGTTCGGATGTTAACACGGACATATTTGAATTCTTTCTGATGTTTGTCGGCTTTGGGGTGATAGTGCCGTTCGCGTATATGAAATTCGGTGGCGTGGAGTTCATCACAAAAAATGTTCCGGTGTTGCATCTTGCATGGAATGGCGGCAACTCGATTCAATTTGTCATCGTCTGGTTCTTTATTGCTCTCTGGACGCTCGTCGATCCTTCATTTCATCAACGGTGTTATGCGGCGAAGTCGGGCGAGGTTGCGCAAAAAGGAATCCTGATATCGATTATCTTTTGGTTTGTTTTTGATGCGATGACCGCGACCGCCGGATTGTATGCGCGTGCGGCGCTTCCCGCTCTTACACAGCCGGTGATGGCGTATCCCCTGCTTGCTGAATTGACCCTTCCTCCAATAGCGAAAGGCATGTTCTATGTTGGCATGCTGGCGACTATTATGTCGACTCTCAACACGCTGACATTTGTTTCAGCAACGTCGATAGGGCAGGACATTGTGTGGAGAATGCGCGGTGAAACTGACAAGGGCAACGTCAATCGTTACATCCGGTGGGGATTGCTTGCCACGGCAATCCTTTCGATTGCACTTTCCATTTTGATTCCTTCCGTTATCCAGCTCTGGTACACAATTGGGACGATCATCATTCCCGGACTGCTCATCCCTTTGGTGACGAGTTACTTTGAACGATGGAAAGCGCCTACCCGATTTGCATTTTTGTCGATGCTGTTTGGCTGGGTCGTATCAATGGCTTGGCTGCTGATAGGCTGGTCTCATAAGCTTGGCAGCTCGGAATACTATCCGATGGGCATCGAACCGATGTACCCGGGAGTTGTTGCCTCGTTTCTATTCTGGGGTGCCGGGATGCGGGTTAAGATGAAGACCCTCGCAGACAGATAATGTGGTACTCGGTTCCGCGAGAATGCCGTTCTGCAATTGTAAAACCGGCTTCTGTGATACAGTGTTCAACTCCAGTTGCTGTGTCACCAAAAAGAGGCAGCAGGTGAGGATGCACCTCACAGTAAAGTGCGCGAAGAGAATTGTTCCGCAATAGGTGACCCATTCCCCCAAGAACCTGCGCTTCCGCCCCCTCAACGTCAATCTTGAGTATGGTTGGTACAGAAACAGTGTGCTCGTTTACCAACGAGTCGCCCCGTCGTAATAGAACATTGATGCCTTGCGCCTTGACTCGGTAGTCCGTTCGTTGTGTCAGCGCGCTTGTTCCGGCATTCGGGCTGTCGGATTGATAGAGGATTGTCTCTGCGTCGGTGGATCCCAGGGCGCAAGGAAGAACTGAAACGTTCCTGCACTTATTCAATGCAACATTGCGGCCAAGCAGCTTGCGCATGCGCGGTTCGGGCTCGAACGCATACACCTTTCCCCGCTCCCCCAATTTCGCAGATACGAAGCACGTGTAGAGCCCAAAACTTGCCCCGATATCCCACACAACATCATCCGGAAGAAGCCCTTTGAGAAGATGCTGAAGCAGCTCCTTTTCATCCGTAAGTGAGACAACATGTTCAGCAATGGTTGGAGTCGGTGTCCAGAAAGTACACGAACAATTCTCCACCTTGACGGTCCGTCGTGCCCGGGAGTAGAAGATCGTGTTGTAGAAGAAGCGAGCCGGACTATAGAGGCCTCCACGCTTAGCAAGGTTTCTCGCAATAAAGAGGATGGCCTGTCGCATTTGAGCTAATCAAGGGTTTGGGTGTACAGATAGTGCACGCTACGTGTTTATGTAGACAAAACCGTTTTCAAAATCAACCAAGGCGCGTATCGCGGATATAGCCCGACCCTTAAGGGTCGGGCTACTTACATGAAATCGAATTCTCTTTAGGGCGTTCACGCCCTTATCGATGGAGGAGTTCTGATTGACTATTTGTGCGTTAGTTGGTACATTTTCGTGTAATTGTTCGTTCACTCCCGACTCACTTTTCAATACTCTCTTCCTATGAGACTCACAGACAAGTTTCTTAAATCATTACCGAAAGTTCTTCTTCACGATCATCTCGATGGAGGTGTTCGTCCTTCGACGATCATTGAGCTCGCCCGCGATTTACAGTACAACAAACTCCCAACTTCGGATCCCGGTGAGCTGGCCGATTGGTTTCACCGTGGCGCGCGGCGCGGGAGTCTGCCGCTGTATCTCGAAGGATTCGCTCACACATGCGGTGTCATGCAAACAGAGGATGCTCTGGAGCGCGTCGCCTACGAGATGATGGAAGATATGTACAATGACGGCGTTGTCTATGTGGAAACACGCTTTGCGCCGGTGTTCCATACAGACAAGGGTCTGCATTGGGAGGACGTGGTGAATGCCGTTTTGAAAGGTCTAGATCGAGGAGAGAAGGATTTCGGCGTGGAGTATGGGCTGATCATCTGCGCGATGCGTAACATGAAACTTTCACAAGAGATGGCCGAACTTGCTGTGGACTACAGGGAGCGAGGCGTTGTGGGTTTTGATCTTGCGGGCGAAGAGGGAGGATTTCCACCGAAGAAACACGTGGACGCGTTCCATTATATTCAACGCGAGAATTTCAACATTACGGTTCATGCCGGCGAGGCCTTCGGCAAGGAAAGCATCTGGCAGGCGATTCAATGGTGTGGAGCACATAGGATTGGTCACGCGACACGATTGATAGAAGACATCGGACTGGATAAACGCGAGCCTCACAAGATTGTCAAAATGGGATACCTGGCGCAGTACGTTCTTGACAAACGTATCCCGCTGGAAATCTGCTTGACCAGCAATGTGGATACCGGTGCGGTGAAAAGTTTGGAAGAACACCCGTTTGGCGTCCTGCACAAGTACAAGTTCCGCGTAACGCTGAATACAGATGACCGGCTTATGAGCGACACAACCATGACGAAAGAATTCAAGATCGCGCATCAGGTATTCAGGCTTTCACTGGATGATCTGGAAAAAATAACCATCAACGCGATGAAGAGTGCGTTCATTCCTTACAACCGTCGTATCCGCGTGATCTACGATGTGATCAAGCCTGGGTATGCCAAAGCCAGAGCACGTTTAAAGAAGTGAAAGCCGGGGCGCTCCTGTTCATCTTCATGCTCGGTGGATGCGCAAGCACGTTTCCTTATCGCATCACAAACAACGAATGTGGTTGCGAACGCTATTCGACACGGGACAAACAGTTTGAAGTCAGCTATATTGTCTCCGCGAAGTATACGGTAAAGGACGGCATCAGCTCGCAGATCAACATTGAACTACAGAACACCACCCACGATACGATCGATTTGTCACAGATGTATGTGAAAATCACGTCACGCAACATTCCCTATCGATACAATGATAAGTTCCTTCCCATTGAGGTTCCTTTTGTATTGCCCGAGAGCAGGCAGACCTTGAATCTTGTAGGTGAGTCTCTTGTCTCAGACAATCACGACCCGTGGTTGAAGATTGCGGGCGAGGAACTTGTCGTTACATTGAAAGGAATGCGAATGGGGATGCACGAACTACAGCAGCAGGTCGTGCATCTTGTGCCGCTCAACCCCAAATTGGGGTCGTGAAGTGAACCTGTACCTCGCACGGCATGCTGAAGCGATTCCACTCGGAGAAGGAAGGGATGCCGACCGGAAGTTGAGTCGACGGGGTGAGGAAGACTCCCTGCTCATGGGAAGAGCTCTGGTGAGGATTGACTCGAAAGTTAAGATCATATTGACAAGCCCGCTCATTCGCGCCAGGCAAACCGGAGAAATTCTCGGCGAAGGAATGGCGAATCATCCAACGTTCCAAGTTTCCGGGCATCTTTCTCCGGGGTTTTTAGATCATGCAATCCTTGAAGAGCTCATCGCTCTGAGTAGCGGTGGCAGTATCGTTGCCATCGGTCATCAGCCCGATCTGACAAAGTTCATTTCGTATTTGATTGCCGATTCCGCGCTCGCAATGGTTGCAATGGAGCCGGGTGCGATTGCCTTTCTGCGTTTCAACACGTCCGGAAGCCGTGTGCAAGCGGAACTTCGCTGGCTGTTGACGCCGGATACCGTCAAGAGTATTTGTACTTCTCTGTGAGAAAACCGCCATGAACCTTTCAATTGTTGCTATCGACAAACCCGATGATATGAATTTCATTCTTGGCCATTCACACTTCATAAAAACTGTCGAGGATATCTACGAAGCGATTGTACAGACCAACCCATCAATGAAGTTTGGCGTTGCGTTTTGTGAGGCATCAGGTCCTGCACTTGTCCGCTTCGTTGGCAATGACGAGAAACTGATCGGGCTGGCGCAAAAGAACGCGATGGCTCTTGCGGCGGGACACACGTTCATCATTTTTGTTGAAGGCGGTTTCCCGATCAACATTTTGAATACCATCAAGAATGTTGCAGAGGTCTGCCGTATTTATTGTGCGACCGCCAACCCAACGGAGGTCGTTGTTGCTGAAACAGATCATGGCCGAGGCATCCTTGGAGTGATTGACGGGGTAAAAACAAAAGGCATCGAGACAGAGGCGGACATAGCAACACGGAAAGAATTCTTGAGAAAAATAGGGTATAAGCTATGAACGGTTTATCAGTTACACGTCGCTCATTCATTCGTACTTTTGCCGGCGGCGCGCTCGGAGGTGCAATGCTCTACGCATTTCCCGAGGACGCCAGAGCAAAATACGTCATCTCCAATGACGAACACATTCCCGAGGATGACGAAAGATTCTGGAGTGTCGTGCGTGATCAATTCCCCCTGAAGAGAGAGCCGATTTTCCTGAACAACGGCACCATGGGACCCTCTCCGTATGTTGTCATGGATGCAGTCAAGTCAGAAATGGAGGAAGTTGACCGCAACGCCCGTTACGGCGGATGGGAACCGGTGCGCCCCAAGATTGCGAAGTTCATCAACGCCCACGACGATGAAATCTCTCTGACCCACAATGTTACTGAAGGTATTAATGTTGTTGCATGCGGATTGCCTCTGAAGCGGGGCGACGAAGTCATACTCACGAATCACGAACATGCCGGGAATGCCGTGCCATGGCTTGCCCGGGCGAGACGTGACGGCATTGTCGTGAAAGTGTTGAATCTTCCTCAGAAGGCAGCCGACATCCTCGACCGCATCAATGCTCTCATCAATGAGAAAACCCGCGTCATCGCAATTCCTCATGTCACTTGCACAATCGGACAGGTGTTGCCTGCAAAGGAGATTTCGAAGCTCGGCCACGACAAGGGACTCTGGGTTTTCTTCGACGGTGCGCATACGCCGGGCATGATGCCGCTCGACGTGAAGGACATCGATTGCGATTTCTTTGCAAGCTGCGGTCACAAGTGGATGATGGGCCCGAAAGGCACGGGCTTTCTGTATGTGCG
>JBGPGQ010000050.1:0-13623 GCA_041483995.1 Bacteroidota bacterium | reverse complement strand
CTGGGCTTCCTCGCATTGGGAGTGCCCGTCTATTATTATTGGAAGAACAAGAAGGCCGCATGAAACAATTTATCGCGTTGTTGCTGCAGATACAACTGAGCCTTCCTCAAACGCAGATGATCTGGTTTAAAGATGATTTCAACCGGTCAGAACTTGGAGCAAAATGGACTCAGATATCAGGTTCGTGGAGTGTGCAGAACGGCATCCTGAGCATTGAAGCGAAAGAGAATCAAGACTTCCTCGCATCATCGTACTATACCTTTGGTACAACGCCGTACTCGTTTGAAGTATCAGTTAGAGGAAGCCGGCCCGGCCTCTTCTTCGATATGGACGACACCACAACGACAAAGTTATCACATATTGTAAGATTTGATGAGGGAAGCGTTTTGACGGGACACTTCGATGGGGCAGGAGAATACATACAAACGAGCAGGTTCCAGAGCCAGGTTTTCACCACCGAATGGACACTACTGCGCGTTGATGTGTACCCAGAAAAGAAGCGGTATGAGGTATTTGTGAATGGGCAGAAAGTCGGAGTTGATACAAACCTCGTCTTCCCTTCCGGTTACATTGGTTTGCAGGCATCGGAAGGGCTTGCTGAATTTCGTTCCGTAAAGATCAGTTGGACGAACTCTCGCAGACGACCGCCGATTCTACGGAAAGGAGACCATGTTTCATTCCACCATATCCGCTACGTGCAGTCGCAGGGGAAAAATCTCGTAGTCTACAGTCCGGAGTTAAAGGCGCTTCAATTGCTCGACCCGGACGGAAAGTTCATAAAACAAAGACGACCCATACAGACGAGGGCAAACCCAACACGCGTGGCGGCAGCCGAGCACACGTATGAGATTCAGGCAAACAGGATTTTCATTAGGGATGGGAACAGCATCGTCGTTGACTCGACTGCTGAGCGGCTCGTAGCTCCTTCTGCACTGTTGGTCGATTCATCGCGTACAGAAAGGGATTCAACTGTTTTCTACGTTACCGATATGGCGGCAAAAACCGTTATGAAGTTCGATGGACATGGAAAACTTTTGAAGTCGTTCTCAGCCTCTGCAATAGGCGGGTTCATTGCGCCAAGTGGACTGGACTTTTATGGAAAGGACGAGCTGGTTATTGCGGACTTTAACAGACTGGTGTTTGTCAAGAGATCTTTCGACGAATCAAAACCGAGAACTATCCCTGCAGAACAATAGAGGCAGCCATTCGCACAATCATTACATACATCAGTGAGTATTTCGAAGAAGAATGGCATCCTGTTTACTTTCCGGCGGTCGGTGTATTCCTGGCCGTGTCGATCTTCGCCAATTACTATTTCAACGCTGAAACTGTTATCGTCAGCAGGATAGCTCATCCCGCGGGACACTTCGCATTCTACTTCATACTCTATGCTGTTCCCTATTTCTTCGCAGTTGCAGCCAACCCTTTTGGCAGACACATTTTTCAATCAAAACAGTTTTGGTTGTTGAGCCTCTTTGGCATTGCGGTACTGGCCGGACACGTCACGCTACAGCATCTTCCATGGTATCTCTATATCCACCATGCAAGTGTCTACGATGTTGTTCCTCAAGACATTCGTATTTTTGCCACGCGATGTCTAACCAACAGCATTCCTCTTGTGTGTATGAGTGTACCTCTCATACTGTACTGGAACAGAATCGACCGAACCAGAATGCGGTTGTACGGCTTCGATGCGCGTGGTATCAAGCTCAGACCGTACCTTGCCATCCTGTTGTTGCTTCTGCCACTTATTCTCGCCGTGTCATTCCTTCCCGATTTTCAGCGACAGTATCCTCGCTTCAAGCTTGGGTTTCCAACCGGGCCGACGTCCTACAGCCATACATCTCTCATCGGTGTGTTTGAATTGTGTTACGGGTTGGACTTTGTCTTTGTGGAATTCTTTTTTCGTGGGTTCATGGTTCTCGCGTTCGTACGACTGCTCGGTCCAAAAGCTATCCTGCCGATGGCGGCAGTGTACATGTTTTTTCATTTTGAGAAACCGATACTTGAGGCGATAAGTTCGATTTTCGGCGGGCTGGCTTTGGGGATTATCTCATACCGTACAAAGTCCATTTACGGCGGGATTATTCTTCACCTGGGGGTGGCAATGATGATGGAAGTGGCGGGGGCAATGCAGCGATTAAATTATTGAAGACTCCAGGTCCTAGATAACAAACGGCACAAATCGTTTCGTTCGCTTCGAGTATGCCTCGTACTCACCGTATTTTTGCCTGAGAAGCTGCTCTTCCAGAACCATGCGAACGGACAAGCCACCTATTATCAAGCACGCGGCGACGGATGATTGTACAGAGAGTTGTGGCAATACCCCGCCAACACAAAGTAAATGATTGCCGCATAGAGGGGATGCCTCCACCATTGATACGGGCCGTTGGTGATCAAGGCGCCGGAAGTAGGTTCAGCGCTGGCGTGGAAGCTGCGTAGGCCAAGCGTCTTTCGCGCCCAGATCATGAGCATGAACGCTCCGACCTGAACCGTAATTGATATGGGATTGGACGAAAACAATGAACGCGTCAGGAGAAGGAATCCTATACCGCACACCGCAAGGAGGAACGCGACAACAGAAACGACTTTGCTATTCGCTTCGGTCATTGGCTACCAGATCCTCACCCTCACATCCTCCGCTCGCCACATCGGATCACCTTTTTTTATGCCGAACGTTGAATAAAGTTCCGGCATATTGGTCAATGGACCTATGACGCGGAACTTGACCGGGGAATGTTCATCGCTGCGTACCTGACTGGAAACGACTTCGGGGCGTTCGTTCACCATCCATGCAAGTGCATAGCCGAGGAAAAATCTTTGATCGGGATTCAGCCCGCCAATTATTTCATGGTTCTTATACTGGTTGGTTTTCTTGAAGGCCTCATATCCCATCATAATGCCGCCAAGGTCTGCAATGTTTTCGCCCTGCGTCAGCTCACCGTTGATGTGCAGGCTGTCCACAGCAATGTACTCGTTGAATTGTCGTACAACCATTTTTGTCTTCGTGTAGAACTTCACGCTGTCCTCGGTCGTCCACCAGTTGTTCAGGTTGCCCAGATCATCGTACTTGCTTCCCTGGTCATCAAACCCGTGTGTGATTTCATGGCCAAACGTTGATCCACCGATGATCGAATACAGAAGGGCATCGTCTGCCAGCGTGCGCTCATAACCAGGAACAAGAATGTTGCACCCGGGTACGACAATCTCGTTGTTGGAGGGATTGTAGTATGCGTTATAGGTTTGAGGCTGCATGGTCCACTCAGTCCGGTCAACCGGCTTGCCGTACTTGGCAATCATGTAGTTGAATCGCCACCGATTCGCATTTTTCACATTCTGTACGAACGAAGAACGATCGATCTGCATGGCGCTCAGATCTTTCCACTTGTCCGGATAGCCCACTTTCATGATGATTGTGCTGAGTTTTTTCAGGGCTTTCTCCTTTGTCGCCGGACTCATCCAGTCCAATCCCTTTATCCGTTCGGCATACACGTCCTTGATTGCATTTCCTATTTCCTGCAGTTTTACCTTGGTTCCTTTCGGCAAATACTCCTCTACATACACTTGACCCACCAATTCACCAAGCGAGCCGTCGGTTTGCTCCACCGTACGTTTCCATCGGGGCTTGGGTTCCTGGATTCCGCGTAGAGTCGTGGAATAAAAACTGAATGATTCATTGTATGTTTTGTCATCCATGTACCGTGCAAGACCGCGCACGAGGTGGAACTTGAGATAATCCTTCCAGTCGTCAATCGGAAACTTTGAAAGATAACCGTTCAGAGCGGCCAGAAACTCAGGCTGGCCGACTATCACGGTATCCACATTGTGCAAACCAGCGTCGTTCGTATACTCAGCCCAGTCAAAGTTGGGAGTGGAAGCGGTAAGTTGTTTAAAGGAGATCTTGGTGTAGTTTTTCAACGGATCACGAGTGTCTTCCCGCTTGCGGGATGTTTTCGCAATGGCGGCCTCCAATTTCATCAGGTTATCGGCAACATGCTTTGCTTTGGCATCGCTGTATCCCATGATGGAGAACATCTTCTGAAGATGTTCGACAAATTTCTGGCGAATCATTGCAGCGCGCGCATCGGTGTCGAAATAAAAATTACGATCGGGCAGACTCAATCCACCCTGCGAGATAAAGATGGCGTTCTTGCTGCTGATCTTGTCGTCCTGTCCAACGGCAAACCTGAACAGAGGCGAGCCTGCAACGGCTCGGATATATGATGCAGCCTTCGCAACACCCTTCATGTCCTTGATTGCGTCAATCATTGCAAGATCGTCTTTCAAATCTGCAATACCCTTGGCGTTGAGAGTAACGCTGTCCATTCCCGTAAAAAAGAAATCTCCGATCTTTTGCTTGTTACTTCCCTTTGCCACGTTGGTCAATGCCGCCGAGGCCTCGCAAACGTTGCGGACCTGAGCATTGATGGTATCCTGAATCAATTGCCAGAGACCATTACTCTGCTCACTCGGGGGAATGGGGTTCTCTTTGAACCATCTGCCGTTCGCATACAGGAAAAAATCGTCGCCGGGGCGCACAGTAGAATCGATGTGCGATGCGAGGGCATCTGGTGCCTGCTTTGCGTTCTTTTGCTGACTGGGTGAGCAGGAAACAAGTAATGCTGCAATAACAATAACCGACAGACAAACGACCGGTATTTTCATAGTACTTTGTATAGTTTGATGTTGCAGGAATTGAGAAGTACAAGGTCGGCAGGTTACGAACGCTGACACGCCGAACGCCAGCAATTCATACGAGAGGCAGGCCCGTCTTGTTGCGAGTCTGAATTTTGTGCCCGTGAGAGGCACTTTTAAGGGTCAGTTACAACTTCAAGGCGTGGGGCGGAGCGTTAAGCAATGCAATCACAAACGCAATCACAGAGGCAATCAGTCCATACATGAATATGGTGTACGCGATGCGAAGGTACCTGTACTTTACGCCCAGCACTTTCCCGAGGTAATACAGGTCCTTGACCATACTGCTGTACAGGTAGTCCTTGTCATTCATCATTTCGTTCATACCCCACTCGAAATCTTCAAGGGGCATCTTGTGAAAGTTGCCGAAGAAAAGGAGGTTCGCCCGCTTCTTCTCGATATCCTCACGCGTAAACATACCGCTTGTCACAATTGGTCGTGTCGCAAGGATCGCATAAATCATCGTTGCCAGCGAGACACCGAGCAGGAGAATCGTTGGGATGACAAGGTATTGATTCGTATCCAGCTTAGGGACGAGCACACCGAATATAATCACCTTGAGGGTGGCTGTTGTACTGATAAGAATGTTTGCCTTGTGGTCGGCAAGCCCGCTGAGGTCCAGATGGTTCTTCGGGATCACCCTGAACATGGTTTCGATGCCGCGCTCGGGTCTCTTTTCCTTTTCAGCCTTGGCAGCAGCTTTTTCCTCCTTGGCCTTTTGCTTGCTGCTTCCGGCATCATCACGCGAGAGCGCATCGCGCAATTGCTCTTGCAGCACGACGAGGTTCTTGGACCGACGGTTCGCGAACTCAGCCTGGGCGTATTCTGTGTGGAAAGTACTCCGGGCAACAAAATTCAGGCCTTTACTCAGCCACTCCACATCACTAAAACTTTTCCCAAGTCTCAGTTCCACCTCAGCCCGCAGTAGATCACTCTTTTCAAAGAACTTCTTCTTTCCAAGATGCGACAAGTCCGCATCGCAAACAATTTCCTCAAGAAGGTTCGTCGGCTGTTGGGGTACCGTGGTTGCTCTGATGCAACCAGCTACCTGACTGATTTTTTCTTCCGCATAACCCTTTTGTTGCAAGAATCTCGTTGCAATGTCAACGCTCTGTCCTTCGTGACCATCTGCAAGCTCTGTGTACCCGGTATCGTGGAACCACGCCGCGAGAATAACGATCTCCATTTCAGGCTTGCCCAGTTTTGATGCCTCCCCTATTTCCTTGCATGCGTCAACGACTTCAGTAGTGTGATCGTACGTATGATAGAGAGCCCAGACCGGCAGCTTTTGATTGAAAAGCGCAGCAACGTGAGCAGATGCTTCTGTAATTATGTCGTTTTGGATTGCCATAGGAAAGGTTAGTTGGGAAACTCCTTCCAACATAGGAAATTTTGTGAACTAAATCCAATCATAAATTGGTTGTCCGGCATACGCTGCGTTATGTAGTGACCAGAGCAAATGTCGCTCTTTGAAGCAGATCAGAAGATTCGTCTTTCCATCAGTTGTTGCAGTTGTTCTCTCGCCTGCATCTGCTTTGAAGAGTCACCATTGACTTCATATGCCTTCAGCAGACATTCGAGTAGTCTGCGATCTGAGCCGTAATTGAGCTGTGCTGCTTCTGCAATGCGAATTGCATTTTGCGGTTGGGAAGAATTGAGTTCCGTTTGTGCCGAAAGAAATGCATTGCGTCTTTGCAATGCCCGATTGAAAGTCAATTTGTCCCCGATGAGTTCCTGCCAGGTCAGCCGATCTGTATGTGGAACCATATCAAGCCGGTATTGCAAGGCAAACAGCATCGTGTATACTGAACAGAGCAGACCTATTCCAAGAAAAACCAAACGCATTCGACGTGAGACGTGGAAAAGCAGGAACGCCAGACCAATTGCGATTACGGGCATTGAGCAGACAAGAATTCTTGCCCCAAATGAATCGTACCCATGCCAATGTTTGGGAAGAGCGCCAGCAACACCAACCTGGAGAAAAACACCGAGGAGCAAACCGCCATAGACGATTGGCTTTTTGGAAGAGGCGAGGACAAGTCCTACAACTCCAATCAGGACAATGGGCGTCCAGACAAACCAGCCATGCTCGGAAGAAAACATCACATGGAAGAAGTGCCGTGGAGGAAACTCCATAAACGCATCACCCTGTGGCACGAGGAAAAAGTTTCCGTATATTATTTTCCATTGTACAAACTGGATCAGAATTGTAAGAATGAATGTGAGAACACACGTTGCACGGGAGGCAAGCCATGGTTTTCTTAGATTGGCCCCACGGTCTCCTTCTTGTGATGACAAACGGTGCAACTCGTACGCAATCGGGATCAAGAGATACAGAACTGCCTGCCAACGGCACAAGAAAACAAAACCGCCCGACAGACCGCACAGCAACCACCCTTTTAGTGAATCAGTATCCTTTACTCCCCACCAGACAAAAAAGAACATGGAGACTGCCATGAATGCAACAATGTGCGACATGGGTGAGAATGCATAGTAGCCGACATTGCTGGCGGGCAGCAATCCTAACGTCACCCCATACGCCACCCAATCCGAAGTGGAAAGGCCAGCACCAGCCTCGATTCCAATCTTCCGCAGAAGTTTGAAGAGGAATATGAGGCCGATGATGAGGAAGCAGATAATGCCGACAAAATACGAATCGATGCATATTTGTGAATAGCCATCGGCCTGGCCTGTACTCATGGAAGCAATGATGTTCCCAGCAAAGAGAAACGGAATTTCCACCAATGAGAATCCGAGTGCAAAGGGAGACCCCGGTAGGCCGGTGTTGGGTACAACACGAAACCATTCAGGCAGGGGCTTGAGTACTCCAAACTGGTTGGCAAGATTGAAATCAAAATCGAAAAGGAGGGAGTGTGCGTTCGCGTAGTAGGCCACGGGATCGGCCCCGGTGATCTTCATAATGGCACGTTCACCGAGATGTGCGGCATCCACCTTGAACAGAACAGCAACCAGAATTGCACCAAGGACCCAGAAGGACAAGACCATCCACTGGTGCCTAGCATTCGCTTTCAGAATGCGCATTCGGCCATCAAACCAGAAGAAATTGTGATTCTCTCACATCACTTCAGCAGCACGAGTTTCCTGATAGCAACAAAATCACCAGCCTTCCCGGCTTCAGTGGAATGTGCCTGTATGCGATAGAAGTAGATGCCACTTGCAATGCCGCTCGCATCAAATTGTTCAACGTAGTGTCCGCTTTGCCGGATTTCATCGACGAGTACCTTTACCCGTTCACCAAGCACATTGTACACTTCAAGCTTTACACGGGATTCCTTTGGAAGAGCGAACCCGATCGCCGTAACCGGGTTAAACGGATTGGGATAGTTTTGTTCGAGCGAAAACTCGTTCGGCAGAGGTTCGTCTTCGCTGACGGTCGTAAGTATGTCGGCTTCAACGCAATCCGAATAGTGCATGGCGCCATCAACATCAATCTGCTTCACTTTATAGTACCATGTCCCAACTTCTGAACTTTGATCAACATAACCATAACGACCTTCTGGAGGTTGACTGAAAATCGGGTCGTTTGTAATGGCGCGGAAGTCGCCATACCGGTCAGCGGCTTTGAGAATCTCAAATCCGGCCATTCTTGTATTTTGTAGTTTTTGCCAGCCAAGCTGCGCAATGCCGTCTGTCACTGTGACTGTAAAACTCCTCAATGCAACGGGTTCGTTTGCAATCGAACGAAGTTCACCAACTGAGATGAAATGTCCGGACCCACCGGGAGTGCCCGATATGCGGATTCCATCGCCAGCCATTGGCGTAAATGTCAGGTTGAATGTTTCATAGTTCACTCCGTTATTCCCTGCGTATGCAGGCGTACTTATAAGGCCCGATACATTCGTCCACACTCCTGAAACCCGAGCCTGTACCTGCAATGTGGTAAACCATCCTCCATCCCAAAAATGCATTCCTTCCTGGAATGTCAGACTTGAAAACGTGTGTGAAGCCGCGAACTGATATCCTATCCAATCTGTTGCCCTCGCGCCTCCACCGTTCCATGTATCGTATTGCTGCTGCGTATCACCGCTTCCGACTGGAGGAAAGATCCCATCTTTGATTACACTGAGGCTGTGATTCCCGCTTCCAGCGGGAGCAGTGATGAAAGCAATGGCTGTACCCAGCGATGTAATATCCTGAGGTTGTACACCGTTCGTTATTGTAAAATTAGCATCGCTGGAATCGACGGGTGTGGCGCCCTGTGCATTCACAATTTTGATCCTCGCCTGAGTCGTTACTGCATTCGGCACTGTCCATATGTACGATCCACTCGCCGCAGATATGTTTTGCGCAATCACTATCCACGGTCCTGCTGGCAACGTTTTGTAAAATAGATTCACGGTTGTTACGGTAACAGACGACCATGTAATCGTCTTGCTCGAATTGATCGCCCAACTTTCTCCTCCGTTGGGAACAAGCACTATAATGGAGGGTATCCCCGTAATGGTGAAGTCTGCATCGCTGGAATCAACAACCGCCGAACTCTGCACACTGACCACCCTTACTCTTGCCTGGGCTGAGGATACGTTCGGCACTGTCCATGCATATGTCCCGCCCGCGGCGGATAGATTCTGCGCAATCGATGTCCACGCTCCTGTCGGAGAAGTCTTGTAGGACAGGTTCACTGTTGTCACGTTCGTCGAACTCCAGGTAATATTCTGGACAGTCGCAGCTGACCAACTTTCTCCGCCATTTGGTGTGAGCAGGGTAACTGCCGGAGTACCTATCGTAAAATCAGCATCACTGGAATCAACCGGTGTTGCACCGAGGGTATTCACAATCTTGACTCGCGCCTGCGTCGTCGGTGTATTCGGTACCGTCCAGGCATACGACCCGCTTGCAGCCGGTATGTTTTGTGCGATCGATGTCCACACACCCGCGGGCGATGTCTTGTAGAACAAATCCACATTCGCCACATTCACCAAAGACCAAGTGATAGTCTTGCTCGAATTGATCGGCCAGACCTCCCCTCCGTTCGGCACAAGCACAGTGATTGCCGGTATCCCAAGGATCGTGAACACCGTATCACTGGAATCAAGAACTGTTGCATTTTGTGCACTTATAATTCTAACCTTTGCTTGAGTAGTTGGTGTGTTTGGGATTGTCCACGTAAACCTCCCGGCTGCCGCTGACACATTCTGTGCGATCGAAGTCCACGTTCCCCCCAATGAAATCTTATATGATAGATTCACAGTCGCTACGTTTGTCGAACTCCAAGAAATATCCTGGTTCGTGTTCGCTGTCCAGTTCTCTCCGCCATTCGGTGCAGCGACCGTAATGAGCGGAGTCCCTATCGTGAAGTCAGCATCGCTCGAATCCACGGGTGTTGCGCCCGATGCATTCACAATCTTGATTCGAGCCTGGGTGGTCGGCGTGCTCGGCACATTCCATACAAATGACCCACTGGCTGCAGGTACATTCTGAGCAATCGACGTCCAAACTCCTGCCGCCGATGTTTTGTAGAAGAGATTCAGATTCGCCACATTCGCATAAGACCAAGTAATTGTCGCGTTTGTACTGACCGGTAAAATCTCTCCGCCGTTTGGCGACTGCACTGTGACTGCTGGTATCGCAAGAATTGTAAAGTCCGCATCGCTCGAATCCAGCACTACGGCATTCTGCGCATTTACAATTCTAACTCGTGTCTGTGTCCCCGGTGTGTTCGGCACCGTCCAGGCGTATAATCCCGTACCGGCGGACAGATTTGAGGCAATGGATGTCCAATTGCCGGTCGGAGAAGTCTTGTATGAGAGATTCACTGTTGTGGTGTTTGCAGAATTCCATGTGATATTCTGGACAGTTCCAGCCAACCAGCTTTCTCCTCCATTCGGTGCCACGACAATCACCGTACTGACCGGCGGCGGACCATCATTCACCAAAGCACGAAGCTCTCCAACTGAAATGAAGTATGCGGATCCTCCCGGCGGGCCAGAGATCCGCACCGCATCCCCCGTCATTGAGGCAAAGGTGAGGTTGAACGTCTCATAATTGACGCCGTTATTTCCAGAATAGGCTGGTGTACTGACAAGATTCTGCACAGCCGTCCATACGCCTCCCACCCGTACCTGGACGGCCAAGGTTGTAAACCATCCCCCGTCGAAGAATTGCATTCCTTCCTGGAACGTCAATCCGACAAACGTATGTGTGACTGCAAATTGATATCCGATCCAATCGAGTGTTCTCACAGCTCCGCCATTCCAAGTGTCGTACTGCTGCTGCGAGTTGCTGCTTCCAACAGCCGGGAAGACTCCGTCACTAATCACGGTGAGACTATGGTTTCCGCTGCCGGTTGGCGCTGTGATTAACGCGATCGCCGTTCCCTGGCTCGTAATGTCAGTGGGTGCGTTGGTGATCGTGAAATCCGCGTCACTGGAATCAACAGGGGTAGCGTTTAGGGCATTTACTATCTTTATCCGTGCCTGTGTTGTTGATGTGTTAGGCACTGTCCATACAAATGAACCCGTTGAAGCAGCCACGTTCTGTGCTATTGAAGTCCAGGCACCCGCAGGTGATGTCTTATAAAACAGATTGACATTCGCAACACTTACCGCAGACCATGTGATTGTCTTTCCGGAATTGATCTGCCAAACCTCTCCTCCGTTGGGGGTCAGCACTGTTATCGCCGGTATCCCTGCGATGGTGAAATTTGCATCACTGGAATCGACAACTGCCGTGTTTTGTGCATTGAGTACTCTTACCCTGGCCTGAATTGTTGGTGTGTTCGGCACTGTCCATGCATACGTACCGCTCGCTGCCGAGAGGTTCTGAGCTATTGATGTCCAAGCACCAGCTGGAGATGTCTTGTACGAGAGATTCACCGATGTCGTGTTCGTTGAATTCCATGTAATATTTTGCACAGTTCCGGCAGACCAGTTCTCCCCTCCGTTAGGGGTCACCACCGCTACCGTACTCACTACCGGTGGGCCATCGTTGACTAACACACGTAGTTCTCCCACCGAAATGAAGTAGCCTGCACCTCCCGGAACTCCCGAAATGCGTATCCCATCCCCGACCATCGGCACAAAGCTTAAATTAAACGTTTCATAATTTACTGCATTATTCCCTGGGTACGCCGGTGACGCCACAAGGCTCTGCGCTGCGGTCCACACCCCTCCCACTCGTATTTCAACTTGCATCGTGTTGAACCATCCTCCGTCAGAAAAATGCATACCTTCCTGGAAAGTCAATCCAACGTACGTATGCGATGCTGGAAACTGATATCCTATCCAATCAAGCGCTCTCACTGCCCCACCGTTCCATGTATCGTATTGCTGCTGTGTATTGGCACTTCCCACTGCAGGAAAAATACCATCACTAATCACGCTCAAACTATGATTTCCGCTTCCCTGAGGGGCCGTTATCAACGCTATCGCGGTGCCCTGACTCGTCATATCCTGGCCTGGCGGGCCAACTGTAAGAGTGGTGCTGATGTCGTTGTCCAACTCATTTGTTTCGTATACATCATTGAGAGCATCAATTACAACATGAATTGTATGTTGTCCTGCAGAAAGCGGGCCCACATTGGCAATGACAATCGTGCTGTCACCTTTCGCGATAGAACCAATGTTTCCGGTTCCAAGCACAGTTGTTCCTTCCATTACCTGCAAAATTCCGGGCGACGTTCCTACATCGCCAACACTTCTGATCTTTGTGAGCACTTGGAATTGAGAACCCGACGGAGGGCTCTGGGGACTGAACGAAAGAGCAACAGGAGTCAAATTCAGACGAGGCAAAATGTTCGCAGTGTCCGTTGATGTCAACGTGCCTCGTGTAACGCCGAGTCGAACACGCCAGTAGTATCTCTCGCCATCGTCGGGCGTAGAAGCCACAAATGAATTGTTTTGTCCGGGCAATATGAATTGCGAAGGATGAACGTGTGTATTATGTTCTAAATCGATATCCCATTGATACGTTACCGGACCTGCAGTCGTATCGGCAGCAGCGGCTTGAAGTACAACCATCTGATTTTGAGTGAAAAAGCTATGATCGATCGGATTGATGATGTTCGCGACAGGAGCAAGCTGACCAACGACAACCTGGAATGATGCAGGTGCACTACCGCCACGGTTGTCACTGACCGTCAAGGAGACAGTGTACGTCCCATTGACCGTATACGTATATGATGTATCGGCACGATGCGCGGTACCGCCATCACCAAATGTCCAGATATATGAAAGTGGATCACCATCAGGATCGGAAGAAGCAGACGCAGTTGCTGTCACCACGAGCGGAGAAAATCCCGATGTTGGGCTTATCGATGCATTGACAACAGGGTTTCGATTGCCGGTGGTATAGCGAATCCTGTATATCTTTGCTGTATTAATGCCGACATAGTATAGATCGCCAGTAATTGGATCAGGTTCCATTGAGACCGGTCCCTGAGCATTCGTGACAAAGAGTGTGTCGCCGCCATTGACAATATTATCATTGGCATCGACCTGCACCGATCGTATCCAGTTTGCAGCGTAATCCGCGATGAACACGCTGTTACGATACCGCGCAGGGTACGACGTGCCTGTGTAGAATGCCCCTCCGATAGAGCAACTACCTACCCATCCAACCGGGTTAGAGCTATTTCCGTTGCTGTGGTGCCACCACAAGCTGGGTAGTGTTTTTGGTGATGGGTTTTCAGAATTCAGAGGGGCTCCACATAGTACGTTCGCATTAGGTGAGGCTGTGGACGTTACGGCCTGATATTCCGGCACGTTGCTTGCACCCTCAATACAAGGCCATCCGAAATTGATTCTACCTTTCTTTGCTATGTTTAACTTCTCAATCGTATTCCAACCAACATCACCAATATAGAGTGTGCCAGGCAGATGACCGCCTTGCCGACCATAGCTCGGCATCTGGATCAGATTGTATCCTTTGCATGCTGGGGGACTAAATACAGTATCAAAAATATCCTTT
>JBGPGQ010000049.1:0-13941 GCA_041483995.1 Bacteroidota bacterium | reverse complement strand
TGGAATGCAGTATCATGAACACTGTAATAGTGAGATACGAAAGGTCAGAAAGAGGAAAACGTCTATAGGTAAGCACCAGGACAGGTATGAATGTAAAAACAAGCATATTTTCCAGCAGCCAATCGTCCGGATGAAGCGGCTGAATGGCCGTGACAACCCAGATAACAAGATAGATCAAGAGCAGAATATGCAACAACCGGTTTTTCCTGAAGTCCCGGCGGATTCGCATTGTAGCTGTAGTGAACATATCAACTTTCGCGGTAGTGGCTGGTCAATCGTACGATTTGAGTTGTGGCCATAGCTCCTTCAACGGGACATTCAGATTTCTACAGACATATATCCGCAAGTTGTTTTCATACGGCATGCAATATGTACTCATCACCGTATCTGCTACATCGACTTGCTCAAAAATCTTTTGCTTACCCTCAAGATCACCACCCAGAATGATCACTACCTCCCCGGTGTAGCTCTTTGGACCCCAGAGCCAGTAGTTGTTGTGTTTGCCTATCGATTGGGGAAGTCCATATTTCTTTCCGAAAAAATCAATTGCTCCGCAGCGTCCGTAATTATCTGCATAGATCGCGCACTTCTGTTGCTCTTCAGGCGATAGTCTGTGAAACACGCGTGCAACAGCCGCCGCCTTTTCTTCCCAACCAAACATATCCGCATAGAACTGCGGAAGCTTATCGAGTTGCCTGTTCTCCGCAGTTGATGGTGCAATACCGAGTGCATCTGCGTAGCGGATGTACGTCTCCACCGGAAGCACCGGAAGAACTGCAGGCGCGAAAACAACACCGCTGATTGCAGGAGCGAAAGATATACTGGCTTCAACCAGACCCGCTTCGAAAACCATTGCTCAAGCCCGACGGCTCCGGCAGCGAAAAGCATCCCATATGCCGGAGCAAGGTATTCGGATTTGCTGTGCTGGTTGAATGCAAGGATAAGAAAAGCAATCACATAGACATATCCCAACAATCGAAACGGCTTGAACTGTTTCGAAACGAACAACATGCACAACCCAGTAACCCAGATCGGCAAAGTGCTTGGGTTCTGTAGAAGTGGCTGACCGACAGCAAATGTCACCCATGAAAGTGACGAGTACTTGTCGCTTGTTGCATGCCGTATGAACTCGAGGTGGGCAAAGTCGTGAGTGAAATTCCAGATGATATATGGAAGAAAAACAAGCAATGCAAGGAGACCCGACATCCACGGCCATTGTGCCCTGAGCCATGCTCGCTGTGGGGTGAGTAACAGGCCGCCAAACAGCCCGAACGCAAGCCAGAGCACTCCAATCTTATTGAACAATCCGAGGCCAAGTACAAGGCCAAGGAGGAGCCAGTATCTTGGATTCTCTGTCTTAAGGAGTCTGATTATGAGATAGGCCGATCCGGTCCAAAAGAGAATGTCGAAACTGTTCATCGAAAAGATCGTGTTCATGCCGAGATAAATGAGTGAAACAATCGAAGCGACCGCAGCAAGGATTTGCGAGAATCTCCCGCCACCAAACTCACGTGCCATCCATCCGGTCAGGAACACAGTTGCCGCTCCGGCCATGGCTGGCAGAAGACGTAAAGCAAAAATCGAATCGCCGAACAACAAGCGACTGACCGCAAGGATGTAAATGGAAAGCGGCGGCTGATCCACATAGCCTATGTCGAGATGCTCTGTACACGCGATATAGTAAAGCTCATCGCGAAAGTACCCGTACCCTCCTGCGGCATTGACACAGAAATGCACGAGCAACTTGATGAGGGCAAGCGCGACAAGGATCGCCCAATCACTCCTCAACAATGATTTCGTGTCAGATCGGTTGCCCATATTCTATCTCGCAAGATGCTCAACGCGTAAACGGGTAAACTCAGTTACAAACTGTTGCTCCAGTTTCAGCCTCACGTTCTTGGGTAACAATGATGCTCGCAGCGCATTAAGTGAGAGCTGTTCCAGTTCCATTGCTCCCAAATGAAATGTGCTGGCGACATCTTCATACTCTTTGTTCAATGTAGTGTTGAATAGTGGCGGATCATCCGTGTTGATGGTAACATAGAGGCCTTCTTGTAAGAGACGAGGAAATGGGTGATCAACGAGACTTGGTACTACCTTTAGACAAACATTGCTATTCGGACACACTTCCAGCGGAATCCGGCGCGTGCGCATCTCAGCCACCAACTCTGGATCTTCCAGACAACGCACACCGTGACCAATTCGGATAGCATGAAGGTCACGCAGCGCTCCCCAGATGCTTGAGGGGCCAAGAGTCTCCCCCGCATGCGGGATACTTGCAAGTCCTGCAGCCCGCGCGCGCTCAAAAGCCCTCGTGAATATCTCGGGAGGGAAGCCGACTTCATACCCTCCGAGGCCCAACGCCACGACTCCATCACCCATAGCGTTGATTGCCCAATCTGCGACAAGTACACCGTCGTCTGCTGAAGCAAACTCACGGGGAATATCGATAATGAGGCTCATGGAGACTTCAAGTTCCCTTTCGGCCCATGAGCGGGCGCGATTGATCGCAGCCAACTGATCGGGAAAGGAAATGTGATAGTTCCGATATTGCGTCAGGGCAGTGTACGTAACCTCGGAGTGACGGATATTTTGCTTCGCCTGGCCAATAAGAAAATCACGTGCGATAAGCTCAATGTCTTCAGGCGTACGGATACAACGAGCTATTGTTTGATAGATTTCTGCAAAATGCGGGAAGCCCGTGAAAACATACCATTCCTTTAATCTTTCAATCGAGTCGGCGGGCAAAGTTATGTGATTGCGGCGGGCCAAGGTAAGCAACGTGTCCGGAAGAATTGACCCTTCCAGGTGAACATGCAGTTCCACCTTGGGCATGGATTGAATGAATGTTTGGAGTGACAAGAAGGGCTCTCTTTTGGCTTGAGCGACTGATCAGACTGTCATCATTGCGACAAGAACGAAAATCTTTGAATGAAGTTGTGGGTCAAGTTTATATAGCAGTCCATGAATTCTCAACGAGCGTCACTTCGGACGGTCACTACTCTTCATTGTTGTCGAATTCCACGTGATCAACGGTTTCAGGCAATTCGTCCGCGAAGATCCCAAGATTTTGCGACAATGAATCCCTTTCCAACCGGTCAACCGCATAAAACGAGACTTTATCACCCCCCAGAACTACATTGTTATCGACCCTCCATTGCCCAACTTTGATCCATTGTGGCGGCAATCCACCAAAATCGTCGAACCAATTATCATAGACAATGGCGATTCTTGCATCTCTTTGGTTGGCCAGATTGTATATTTGTTCAGTGGTATATCTGTGCTGTATTCGCAGTGTTGTTGGCTCAAGACTACCGAGTCCCCATAAATCCAAAAGCCTGATGTCCGCCAGAAAGCTGGCGGCGCCAATATCGTTCAAAGGAATCATTTTGTCCTGGTAATACTTGCGAAGGAAAAGGCCCATTTGGTATTGTTGCTCATAGATGTTCGTCGTCGCTTGCGGTACAATCCTCAACGAGCCAATCGCCCTAAACCAAAACGGACCTATAGCCACTGCAGTAACAAGTATCACGACGGCATACTGAGGTAAGGTTTTCTTGTTGATTCCCCAGTCGGGCCCCATCTGAATAACAGAACTTGCAGTAATACCGAGAGTAATAATGCCAAGGAGCACGAGATATGATTCATATCTGTAGAACCAACCAATTCCTGCAAATTGCATGTGCAAAATTGTTGTCGATATGAAAATCAGATTGGCAAATACATTATCGGACCACGCCTTTTCTTTCCTGATGTAGAATAGCAGCACAAGCAATGAAGCCATCAGCAAAAATTGGATGTGGCTCTCGCCGTTAATCCTGTTCAAAGCACCATAGCCTATCATTTGAATAATTCCCTTGAGAGAAAGACTTGGGATGTTTCCTTTCAGGAGAAGAGAATTCGGGAGGAAATACCAGCCATGCAGAACGGACCACAGACCGTATGCAATAACTGGTAACAATGCAATTGCCCCAAGAAGTAACGCCCTGGAAACTTTCTTTCGCATAAGCAGCAGCACACACACAACAAAAACAAGAAACACCCCTTCAAACCTGATTGTGGTAACAAACGGAGCGAGCACCATTAGCGCCACATACTCTTTTTGAAAATCTTTGGTGTCCGAGGAAAGAACCGGTAGAGCAAAGTAGACAAAGCACAGTGTAAGAAGTGCATGGAGGACATGCTCCATTCCAAGAAATGTAAGTGACGGTAACGGCGTTACGAATAGTGCGATGACCAACAAGACGAAAATGGTCACATTGCTGGTAACATATTTTTTAAGAAAAAGATACGAGACAAGCAGCATTAGTGTGCCGAATAACAAATTGAGAAGAAGCGGCGATAGTTCATTTACTCCAAATACAAAATACGCGATGACGAGCAAAAACGTCCAGAGTGGTGAAGATGTGGAAGATGTAAACTCATGTTTCGTAATTCCCCACACATTATGCAGAACCACATTCTTGGCAATGGCCATGTGAATATACGTGTCATCAAGGGGGTAAATTAAGTGCCCCTGATTTCCATGAGTGGAAGTGACGAGCAAGAGCATCATCGTTATCCAGTAAATGCAGATAACGCTCATCAACGCCCAGTGTTGCTTAATAAGGACCTTCATTGGCCCTCTTTAAATGGAAACCCATCTGGATACCTTGGATTGCAGAATGATTGGATGACAGTGAGAAGCTACAAGCCCTCTTCCGAAATCAAGTAACACAATAGCGCCTCGACTATCGCGCCCATCTCAAGCTCGCGGGGGTTTACCTTGTCGATCGTATCGTTATCGGAGTGGTGATAATCGAAGTAGCGGTGGCTTTCCGGACGAAGACCGAAACAGACCACACCATCCTTTGCAAGAAAGTTCACGTCCGTACCACTGCCGCCCCTGCTGATATCCCCAGCCTGTAGTTTATCAAACAGTGGTTTCCACTGCAGAATTTTGGGAAGCATCACTGAGTCCTGAACAGTGAAGCCTCGCGGCGCATGGCCTCCTGCATCAGACTCAAACGCGGCAATGTGTTTCTCGCCCTTTCTCTCCGGAGCCACAGGATACGCTTTGCCTCCGCGCTGGCCATTCTCTTCATTCATAAACATCACGGCACGAATCGTCCGCTTCGGTTTCAAGCCGAGTTTTTTGATCAAATTAAGGGCTTCAATTGCCTGCACACAACCGGCACCATCATCATGCGCACCGCTTCCTTTGTCCCATGCATCAAGGTGGCCACCCACAACAATGACCTCGTTGGGTTTTTCCGAACCTGTTATTTCTCCCACCACATTTGCCGACAAAGTATCCGGGAGCGTCTTGCAGGTGAGCTTCATTCTTACCTTGAGATTCTTTACATCCTGTAGGAGACCGCTCAGAAAATTTGCACCGATGGTACTGACGGCAGCAGCAGGAATCTTCTGTACGGTGTCAGCATAGTTCATTGCCCCCGTATGTGGCACATCGTCAAGCGCCGAGGTCATCGAACGGACAAGTGCTGCGACGCCGCCAACCTTCGCTGCCTCTATCGCCCCACGACTTCGCTGGTCCACCGCACCTCCATATGCTTCAAATGTGCTCAATTTTGTTCGGTCGAAAGGACGATTGAAGAACACAATCTTTCCCCGCGCCTTTTCACCCAAAGCCTTGCACTCATCGAGCGACTTGACTTCAACAACGTCTGCCGTAATTCCTTCCTGCTGCGTTGCAATACTGCCACCAAGCGCACAGATAGTAAGTGGCGTCATTTTCTTTCCAGTGATGATTGCTGCTTCTTCCACCGGACCTCGTACCCAATGCGGGACCGTCACTGATTCCGCGTGTACTTTTTCAAATCCCCTCGATGTCATCATATGCTGGGTCAACTCAACGGCAACAGCTGCACCCAGAGACCCACTCAGTCGGCGACCGGCCTTTGATGTAAGTTCCTGGAGCATCGTGAATGCCTCGCATTCCTGCAGTCCGGTTTGCAGCAACCTGACACAGATACTATCACGTGATTGTTCGTTGGCGGCAGGTTCGTTTGAAAAAGCAGAACTTGCTATAATAACCAGAGATGCAATAAGGAGAATGATGGGAGAAGTTGAAGAACGCATGATGTTCCTGTGATCGATGGAAGAGGAATTAGTGTGTGTATCGTTTTTTGATGCCCGGAATCAAATACTCGCCGAACGCCTTCGTAAGGTCATACGCTGGAGACCACCCCCAATCCTTACGTGCTGCGGAGTCGTCCACATCCTCCGGCCAGGTATCGACAATTGCCTGTCGTTTATCATCCGGAGAAAATTTTATATCGGCATTCTTAAATTCGCGCAACGTGATTTCCCGAATCTCGCCAGCTGAAGGGCTGAAGCTTGTGATATTGTACACCGATTGCGAGAGTTGCTGCTTTGAAGCAGCTTCAAGTCTAAGCAATGCAAAGATCGCGTCGGGCATTGCCATAAAAGGGATACGGACATCCTCACGAACGAAACACGAGTAGCTCTTTCCTTGCGCTGCCGCGTGGAGCATTTCCGGAGCGTAGTCGCTTGTGCCTCCACTTGGTACTGTAGCAGCGCTAATGAGTCCGGGAAAACGAATCGAGCGAAAATCTATCCCGCCACTAAGCGTATCGGCAGCAAGCTGACGGTAATGCTGCGCATAGTACCTGCCAAGGTGTTCACAATACAACTTGTTGACACCGTACATTGTTGTGGGATAATTCCATTCGGTCTCTTTCAGCTTTCCCGCTCTATTCTTTGCCGAGCGGTCCGGGAGTCCGTATACTGCAATGGAACTCGGGAACATGAACTTCACGGCAGCACCGTGCCAGCGCGATTGCTCGATGGCTAGTTTCAACAGGTTCATCGTTCCTTCTACATTGACGCGGTGCGCTGCCTCGGGCGTGAATTCCGCACGAGTTGAGAGCAACGCTGCCAAGTGGTATACTGTGTGAATCTCATATTCACTCTGCATGCGTTCAAGAAGTCGTTGCTCGAGAATATCCCCCACAATCAAGGCGCTGCAATACGGTTTGAGTGAATCATCAATCGGCCTGACGTCAAGCGCGATAATATTGTGCGCGCCCTTCCTTGCGAGTTCGGTAATTAGCCCGTGGCCCATTTCGCCGTTCGCACCCGTCACCAACGTACCCGGCTGGCGTATATGATCGCTCATGGTTGCCTGAAAACTACGAATTGTTAATGCAAGAGTTGAATACAGCTACAAGTACAGAATCAAAAGCAGGAGCAGAATCAAAATCAACTAGAGGATTGGCGTACCTGACCGCCCACTCCCAAATTTCGTTCCGCCGGGCGGTATCCTCGGACGCGATTCTTCGGGCGTCGTAAGGTAGATAACCCATTCTTTGAGAATACCCGGCGGCCGCCCTTTTTTCAGGAAACCTTCGATCCGGGGATTCTTCACAGCTTCGAGTGTGAGTTGGTCATCGTAGCCGGACACGAAGAGGAAGGGAATGTTCTCGTAACCGGGCATCCCTCTGACAGTCCGGTGAAACTTCACCCCATCCATCACTGGCATATACACATCGGAAATAATGATGTCCATGCGCGTGCGAGACATCTTATCGAGAGCCTTCTCTCCGTCTTCAGCCAGGAACACGTCCCAGCCTTCAGCCATGAGAAACGCCTTCATCAAGAGTCTGTAATCTGGCTCATCATCAACAACCAATATGTTCATCTCACCTCCATAAATCTGGTTAAAGATACAAAAATGAGATTGACAAGCAATACACGCATTAACCAACATCAGGAATTGTGCAATGCAATGCAATTGTTGGGTTTATTCTGGCCGACGGTTCACAACGCGTTACAGAACTGTGAAAAAGAGTTACAACCAATCTGCTCTTCAGTGCCTATGGCTGTGACTATGAAAGCTTCCCTTCACACTGCTTGCTTTGACGCCTTTCACTATGCCATCACCTCGTTGCCAACCAGCATAGCAATCGGGACAAACGGACTTGCCGGACTTGACTTCATCAGCACACGGGCAACTTTGATGGTCCAACGCACATCTATCACATGGATCCTTAATGCAGCAATTGTATGCCCCAGCTTGCGCAAGGTCTTTCTTCGCTTCTGTAAGCAACGATCTGGCTTGGCCGATCTTATCGTTCGCTGTTGAGTTTTCCGGCACATTGTGATTGTGTGTTGTTTTGCTCTTCTCCTTGTCCAACACGAGCTCCATCCCGCATTTTGGACACTTGCCAGGTTTGTCGGAAGTGACTTCGGGGTGCATCGGACACAAGTATATGTTCTTCGCTTCCTTTGATTCGCTCATCTCCACAGCCTTCTTCTGTGCTGCCTGACTCAAGGAGTCTGGTGCAAACATGAGAGTCAGAAAACCGACGACTATCACTGCCACATAGTTCGAGACCTTCATTGTGTTTGTCCTCTCTATTGATTGTGAATGTTACTTGTTATTTCATCCATCCTGCCATCTTCGACATTTCAAGTGTACCTTTCTTCAACGCACGCTCCTTCATGTAGCTGAACAACACCGGCGTCACTACAAGCACGTGAATTGTTGATGTAATAAGCCCCCCGATCATCGGCGCGGCAAGAGGCTGCATGACATCGGCGCCGACGCCTGTACTCCACATGATAGGAAGGAGACCTATCATCGCAGTACCAACTGTCATGATCTTCGGTCTGAGCCTTAATACAGAACCTTCCGTGGTAGCTTCTGTAATATCCTGCATCGTTATCGGACCACGCTTGCCTTGTTGGTGCTCGTGCATCCTCCTGTCCAACGCCTCATGGAGGTACACAACCATGATAACACCTGTCTCCACAGCTAACCCGTACAATGCAATGAACCCCACCCAAACAGCAACAGAGAAGTTGTATCCCAGCAGATAGGTAAGATAAACGCCGCCAATGAGCGCAAATGGAACAGAGAGCATCACGACGAATGCCTCCATGAAATCCTTCGTCACGAAGTAGAGCATCAGGTAGATAATGAAGAAGACGATCGGCATGAGGAGTTCCATGCGTTGTTTCGCACGGATCTGGTTTTCCCACTGGCCGCTCCACTGTACTGTGTATCCCAGCGGAAGGATTAGCTCTTTGGTCAGAACTTCCTTCGCTTCATTGACGAAGCTTCCCATATCCCGACCACGGACATTGAGAAACACTATCGATCGCAGTTGTGCATTCTCGCTGGAGATCATCGGCGGGCCGGGAACCATATCAATACTTGCCAACTGACCAAGGGGAATGTATGCTCGTTTGGAAAGCATTGCTTTCGAGTTCGCTGTCTGGAGTGTTCTGATTCGATTCGGGCCGGACTCTTCAGACACCGCAGAAGTTCCCATTGCGACTGGTCTGGCGGAGGCTTCTCCCGACATACCATCGGCACCTGTTGAGGCACCCGTGGGCACAAGGAGGTTCTTCAGCGCTTCAACATTATCTCTCGAGTCACGCTCATACCGAACACGGATCGGGAAACGTTGCCGTCCATCGATGACCGTGCCTATATTCTGTCCGCCGATTGCAGTCTCAATGACATCCTGGACATCACCGATGGTAATGCCGTATCTCGCCACCGCTTCACGGTCAATCTTGATGTCGAGGAAGCGTCCTCCTTGCGTTCTCTCGGCGTAGAGATCGGCGGCACCATGGACTCTCCTGAGCAACTGTTCCGCACGAATAGCAAGCTGTTCAAGCGTGTCGAGATCCTTCCCGAAGATCTTCACCCCAAGATCAGTACGCACACCCGTTGAGAGCATGTTGATGCGGTTGATGATAGGCTGAGTCCAACCATTGCGTACTCCCGGAATCTGCAGCTTCGCATCAAGCTCTGAGATAATATCATTCTTCGTGATGCCCGGACGCCACTGTTCTTTGGGTTTGAGGAGGATGATCGATTCCAACATGCTGATGGGAGCCGGGTCCGTTGAGGTCTCTGCCTTTCCTGCTTTTCCCAGCACCGTCTCAACTTCAGGAAGCGACATGATGATTGCATCCTGCACCTGCATGATTCGGTTCACCTCGGTGATCGATGCAGATGGAAGCGTGACAGGCATGAACAGAAGGCTCCCTTCATCAAGAGGCGGCATGAACTCAGATCCCATACTCAGGATCATCGGAATCGTGACCAATAAGGCGATGACATTGAGAGCGATTGTGGTTTTCCGATGTTTCAGGACCCAATGGATAACCGGTGCATAGATCGCGTTGAGGAATCTGGTAATTGGATTCTTCTTCTCGCTACGGAACTTCCCACGCGTCAGCATTGTCATCAGCATCGGCACGAGCGTAATTGCTATGATTGCCGACCCGGCCAAGACAAATGTCTTTGTGAGCGCGAGCGGTCGGAAGAGCTTTCCTTCCTGCCCTTCGAGCAGAAAGACTGGAAGGAATGAGATCACCATGATCGCGACAGAATAGAAAATCGCAGGACCGACTTGCTTGGCCGAACGTATGGAGATTTCGACGTAATCTTCAGAGGTCAGTTCTCCCTTTTCTTCCTGTGCCCTTGCAACATTCCGATAAGCATTCTCCACAAGAACAATTGATGCATCAACGATCACGCCAATCGCGATAGCAATGCCCCCGAGTGACATGATGTTGGATGTTATGCCAAACAGCTTCATGAAGATGAAAGCGATCAATACAGCTACAGGAATTTCTATGATTACACGGATAACGCTACGCACGTGCAGCAGGAACAGCAGCACCACAATTCCTACAACGATCGCTTCTTCGATGAGAGCTTTCTTGAGAGTACCAACGGCAGCCATAATGAGTGTGCTCCGGTCATATGCGGCTTTGATTTCAACACCCTTTGGTAGTCCCGGGGAAATCTCAGTAATCCTTTGCTTCACACGATCAATCACGTCCTTTGCATTCTCACCGTAGCGCATCACCACGATGCCGCCAACCACCTGACCTTTGCCATCCTTTTCCAACGATCCACGTCTGATGTCACCGCCGAATTGTACTCTCCCGATATTGCGGATGTACACCGGCGTTCCATTCTGACCCGCACCAACAATAATATTCTCCACATCCCTGGCCGATTGCACATACCCCTGTCCGCGCACGAAATATTCTGCATCGGACACCTCGATGATCTTTCCGCCGACGTCGTTGTTCGAACGCATCACACCGTTCTGTACATCGGCGAGCGTGACATTGTACGCCCTCATCTTGTTTGGATCAACATCTACTTGATACTGTCGAACGAATCCACCGATCGAGGCAACCTCGGCAACACCTTGTACACCCTGTAAGTTGAGCTTGATGTACCAATCCTGAATTGCCCTGAGCGTTCCGAGATCGTAGTTGCCTTCAACGGTGTACCAGAAAACATGCCCAACGCCCGTTCCGTCCGGCCCCAACTGCATCTTTGCTCCCTGCGGCAAACTCGACTGTACTGTGGAAAGTTTTTCCAGAACCCGGCTCCGAGCCCAATACAAATCGGTGCTCTCATTAAAGATGATGTAGATGAACGACATGCCAAACATCGACTGTGCTCTGATCGCATGAACTTCAGGAACGCCCTGCAATGCAGTCACCAGGGGAAACGTCACCTGATCTTCCACGAGCTTCGGTGCTCGACCCATCCATTCGGTAAACACAATGACCTGATTCTCCGATAGATCGGGAATCGCATCGAGCGGCGTGTGAGCAACTGCCCAGATGCCCCATCCGACAATGATCAGATAGAACACGATTACCACGAACTTGTTGCGTGCGGAGTAGTCTATTATTTTTTCAATCATAAAAGCCTCATTCTCGTAAGATCAATCTCGTCACTTATCCCACGACCAATTCTTCATTGCTTCAAGTCCCTTACTTCTCCACGATCAGTTTTCCCCTCACCATCCCCATCCCACACGCAAACCCAATCTCCCCAGTATCACTTGGCGTAAGCTCAATAACCGTCGTTCTCCGCGCCGGAAGCTGGCGTCGGATGTTCAGACCTTCGAAGACTACCTGATTGGTGCAGTCGGCATCCTCATCACGATAGAACTTCAGTCTGACCGGTTGACCAAGCTTCACGTGAATTACATCCGGCGAATACCTCCCCTTGACGAGAATATTCACCTCACTCACACCATCAGACGCGATATGAGTTTCTGCGTGTGATTCTGCTTTCTCTATTCTCTGAGATTCCATCTTCGACTGATCAGCGATTTCGTGTCCTGCATGTGTGCTCCCTGACGATGGTTGCTTCAGTGAACTTTCCGAATCGATCAAGAAGCCGCCTGTCTCCGCAACTTGCTCTCCTGCACCAAGGCCACTGAGCACTTCGGCATAGGATTCAGTGGTGGAACCAACGACAACATCCCGCGGCTCAAATGTACTCGGCTGCACCTCCACCCACACAACACTCCGATTCCCTGTCGCCATAATCGATGAAGCAGGAACGATAAGAGCATTCACTGATGGCACAGCAATCGCGGCCTTGACATACATATTCGGCTTCAGCTTGCCTGAACCATTGGTGAACTCTGCTCTCACCCGGACAGTTCGTGTATCAGCATTCAAGACAGGATCGATGAATGCTACTCGGCCCGAGAAAGACTCGTTTGGAAATGCCTCAGTCGTAACGCGTACCGTTTGCCCGATTTTGACAAACCGGATATCCTTCTCGTACATATCCAGATAAATCCAGACGGTTGAGAGATCAGCAACATCGTAGATGTCCTCTCCCATGGCAGCATAGTGCTGCGGATCGACGTTTTTCTTCATGACTGTTCCGCTGATGGGGGAATACATGGTGAAGATACGAGCAATCTGACGGGATTCGTCCAACTTCTTGATTTGTTGCTCAGTAAATCCCCAGCGAAGCAGCTTCTGCCTAGCCTCGCTATAAAGATCGACCGCACCGGCTGCGATGTTTTGAGGCGCATTCTTCAGTTGTTCCTGCGACTCCAACGCGAGCAAATATTCCTGCTGCGCGGAGATTGCTTCCGGACTGTATACATCCGCCACAGGGTCTCCTTTGTGCACAGCTTGACCGGTGTATGTCAGATACAACTTGTCGAGACGTCCGGCAAATCGCATACTGATGTGCAGATAGTTCGGCTCGGCGAAGTCCACGACGCCAACGGCGGTCAGTTCCTTTTTCAATGTCTTTCGCTCGACGGTTGCGGTGGTGACATTTGCCATGACCCGCTGTGTCGGAGAGAGGCTGACGCTCTTCAAGTTCGCCAGGCTAACGTTAGCAGCGTCTTGTTGCGAAGATTTTTTTACGAGTGTCATTCCACAGATGGGGCATGCGCCGGGCTTGTCTTTATGAACAGACGTATGCATCGGACAGGTGTAGTACGATGAATCTGCTTGCGCTTCACCAGATGATTCGCTGCGCGATTCATCTGCATAGACCGGTGTCCGATCCATCCCAATGGGAGATCTACCCGGGTGATCGCTACGATCACCGGGTATCATTGAATCAGTCCAATACAATATCTTGCGCTCATGCCTTGAAAACGGCTTCGGGTAGATGAACACGATTACTCCGACGAGGACAAGCATCACGACGCTGACAATGACGTTCTTTTTCATTGACCAACTCCTTCTTTACTTTTAGAAACAATATCCGGTACGCCCACTTGTCGCTCCAGTTCAGCCACGGCCTGCTCGAACTGCATCCGCACCATAAGCGACTCCATCGAAAGCTCCACCAGTGTTCGATACGCATCGATCAACATCAGAAAGTCAGTGCGCCCGTTCTGATACGCCGTCAGGCTCGCCTTGAGAGACTGTTGCGCTTGAGGAAGAATCACCATGCGATAAGAATCGAGTTGGCGCTTTGCTGATTGGGCTTTGAAGTACAAATCCTTCACATTCGACTGCACCATATTGCGCGACGCATTCAATGTCGCTGATGACTTACTGATTGTTGCTGTTGCTTCCTCGACTCTTGAGCTGGCTTTCCCAAGTGTCCAGGGTGCAAACGGAAGCGTTATTCCGGCAATAATGCTCCATCCACGGAAATCACCAACG
>JBGPGQ010000048.1:0-13997 GCA_041483995.1 Bacteroidota bacterium | reverse complement strand
CTCCTCCGTAAATGCAAAACGCAGTCCGACTCCGAGTAATCCACAGACAAACACATCAGCGGCCGGAGTGAAAGAGCCTATGCCGAGATACGCATTGCTGAAAACGAGTCTATATGACCCATCATAGGCGCTGCTTTTGTAAGGAAGCTGGCTATAGTGTAGGCTGAGGCCTACACCGACGTTCGGCCCCCGAGGTTGAATGATAGAGGCCTCTATGTCAGGGCCCTTATTGAGTGCGTCGGAGTAATTGCCGGAGGGTGAAGCAACTCCCCCTAATACCCATCCTAGTCCCTCGTACGATTCTTGGCTGTGCGCAAGAAGGCTCGGGATGCCGATAGCGAGGAAGAACAGTATTCTCCTTCTCATCTATGTTCCCTTCAGCTAAGTCGAAAAGTCAAGGTCAGTAGTTCTTATTCTTATATATGCACATGCTTTCTCTTGCAGAAAACATTCTCGAAAAAATCAGAGCTTACTACCCTGATTCTCTTGAGCACAGTTCCCCTCAAAACACAAAAGGGGCTAAAGCCCCTTTTGGATACCAATGCCAAGCTGGTTTCAGCCTATTTCTTTGTCAACCGATTCATGGATTCAAGATACCGCTTGTTCATAGTCGGTTCCGGCACAAACTTCTTCCCATTCCAATATTGCACACCGCGGCGGAGGTTTTCGTAGTACTGCTTATCGAGTGTAGATTTGAGCTTGCCTTGGGCTTCAAGCTGGCGGTGGTAGGTTACAAATTCATCACTACCTACAACTTGCGTGCAGTTGAGCCGAGAAGAGAAATGATAGACGAGGTTAAAGAATCTGCGGTTTCCGTCAGATTCCACTCGTTCCCCCACGTGCAACTTTATTACCCCGTCGGTTGGAAATTCAAGAACCCTTGCTATATTCCGTTTGTGGGTTGCAACTTCCTTGAGATCGCTCCTGTCAATCAGAAGATGGAACTTCTCTAATCCATCAGGAATTCCGGCTGGAGTGTAATCCTGGGGTACAGCGCCATGGCCAACAATGGCGCGTGGGTCAAGAACAACAAGATCGGCCAAGTTGAATCCATTATTCTCACCAAAAAGGAATGCCTCCGAGATTCCATCACCATCAATATCGTGCATGTGAAACCGGAAGTCGCCGCTGTACCAGTACTCGCTGACGAATCCCCCGTCCTGGCCTTGGAGCCGAATTAGTGTGGAGGCGTAGTAGCCATTCTGCACAGCGGACACTATAACATCGATTTTGCCATCGTTATCAAAATCCCCAACTTCGATATTTTGTACACTAAAATCGTCATCGAAAGTCTCGTTTCCAAACTTCATCTTCCTGTGTACAGCATATTTCCATTTGACATTGCCATGCGAGTCGAAGCACATGACAGCATTTTTGTCGGGCCAATCCGAGGTTCCAAAAACAGCTAATACATCATTTTTTCCATCCTTGTCAACGTCCGCGACAGAAGTTATCAGCTTGGGGTCCCAACCCTCCTTTTCTAAGAAGTCCTGATCGTAACGGTATCCAATGTGTTTCCTCCACAACTCCAGCCCTTCTTTATTATATACTACAAGAAACTCCTCCTTAGCCCTCGCATACGAAGGGTTGTGATCCTTCGAGGCTGGTACCGAGAGCAGCATTTGTGCAACGAGTATTGCTCCGATGAATACACCTGCAAAACTGCCGGCTGAAGCATAGGGATGACGAATGACAAATAGAAGCACACGTGCAGGCCACGTCTTTCGAATCTGGCTCAGCGGGCCAAAGTCCGTAAAGGTTGGTACCTGTACCGCAATGTTGCGTACTGTCAATGCCTGCGATACGGCATTTGACCGTTCCTCCTGAACAGCGTGTGCCTCAGCATAATAAACTTGTATTTCTTCAACCAACGAGGTACACCCGGCACACTTCTTCAGGTGCGTTTCAATATCCGCTCGTTTGTCCTTGATCTCTTCTGACTCGAGGACGTACAGTTCTAAGGCTTCTTCATCAATATGTTTCATTTCTAACCACCCCTTTATCCCCTCCTTGCATAAGGAGGGGATGTTGTGTCATGACATACATATATACTTTCATTTCAGTAGTGTTACAGATTTTTCTGCAATTCTTCTCGGATACGTTCCTTCGCTTTCTTTGCCAGGTACTCAAAAATCGTCCGGTGCTGCTGTGTGTAGTCTGTCTTTGTAAGCTCCGGCATGTGCTTCTTCAGGTAATCGAAATAAGCAACGCCGTCCGTTTCGTTGTGCACATACACGGCAAATAGCATTTCCTTCAATGCCTGCATATACTGTTGAAATTCTTCAGTTGTTTTCTTGCCGGACCTAACGTATGTGTTGTGCATTTCTCTTTCAAGTTGTCTAGACACTCCTTCGATGATCCCCGGGATGTCATCGCCCTCTCCTTGCTCCAATTGTTCTTCCTGTAATTCCCAGCCGAGCGCGTACACTTCCTTGAACATCAGCGCAACGGCGACGAGCGGCACCGTTCTTTGGTACTCGCATTGTTCAGAGAGTATCCGGTGAAGCTTGTTCATCATCTGTGGGATTGTATCCCGGACTTGAACGATAGCGGAAAACTCGTCTCGAACTCTTTCCATTGCAATTGGATTCAGATGGCTCAGCGGCTCAATCCGGTGTGTGATCAGGTATGCTTCACCAAACCGTGTGAGCTTCTCAAAGAGATGTATTCTATCGACAGCAGTTGTGATGTTTTTGAGTATTTTCCCAAGAACAGAATCGGCTTCGGCATAAAGTCTAATAATGTTGTTGTTCACCTTGCCAAGCACAAGCTGTCGGAGTGCCATCAACAGGCGTTCGTCGCTTGCTTCGTCGATGTTCGGGAATTGTCTTTCAAAGAAACGAACAATCTGCAGGAATACAATGGGCTCCCTTCGATCAAAAAGATCAGCAAGGCAATCGTGCACAATATCCTTCTCCTGTAGACCGATGATATCGAGATTGATTTTGCCGAGGGCAATTTTTTTTCTGATAGTCGGTAGCGCAAGGGAATAGCAGAGCTGGACGAACTGATGAAGCTCCAGCGGCGTGTACGTACCGAAGAGAATGTTGCAGAGAGTATTGCGAACAAAGAGGGGTGTCTTCATGCCAGTGGTGGTGGGAATGAAAGCTTCCAAAAGGTAATGAAGAGCCGAGAGATATTCAATGCCGAAGCTAATTGCCCTTCATTGGCAGCGACTTCTTAACGATTTGTTAACTCAACCGTAACAGTTTGGTAATTAGAGAGAAGTATATTTGCTAACTGTTCTCCTCACCTACGTGCCTAAACGACTTCTATGCAGAAAACAATACTCATCGCGGATGATGAGCAGGATATCTTAGACCTGATAGAATACAATTTGGTGAAGAATGGGTATCGGGTTCTGTCCGCTCGCGACGGCCGGCAGGCCCTACAACATGCGCAGCTCCTTCCTGATCTTATTCTCCTTGACATTATGATGCCTGAACTCGATGGGTTCGAAGTGTGCCGGGAGCTCAAGCGTTCCGAGCAAACCAAGGGGATCCCCATTGTCTTTCTTACAGCCCGTGAATCCGAGTTTGACGAGGTGGTTGGTCTTGAGTTAGGCGCTGAAGATTACATTGTAAAGCCTGTTCAAATGGGCGTGCTTTTGGCGCGGGTGCGGTCCTTATTTAGACGGCGAGAAAGCCCGGAAACAGCAATAAAACATGTGCCCGATCTTATCCGGATTGAGAAACTTGAGATCAACCTGCCGAACTATTCTGTGACGATCGATCGTTCCCAGGTATTCTTCACGAGAAAGGAATTTGGGACGCTTGTGTATCTTGTGACTCATCGCGGGCGTGTCATATCGAGAGAGAATCTTCTCAATGGTGTGTGGGAAAGAGGGGTTCAGGTTGTTGACCGCACGATAGATGTTCATATCAGTAAGATTCGAGAGAAACTCGGTCGTTACGGTGACTATGTGGAGACTGTGAAAGGAATCGGATATCGGTTCAGGCTGTAACGCAAGGTTTAACACAGGTATAACACTCGCTTAATACCTGCCTAACGTTGAGTCGTTATATTTGCGGCGTTACGAAACCCAGTCCGTCGCGTTGGAAAACCTTGCGATGAGTCCAAACCGATCTCTTAAGTACCCAGTTCCCGCATGAAGAATCTGATACCTTGTTTTTTTGTGTTCACCCTCCTGTTTCTCCCATTCCCAGTTCACACGCAGACCGGATCAATCTATGGTGTGGTGCACGATCAGGAATCGGGCGAAGAAATCGTCGGAGCGAATGTTTTCCTTGTTGGTAAAACACAGGGCGCTTCAACCGATCTTGACGGAAAGTACAGCATCAAAAATGTTGAGCCCGGGCTGTATAGTGTTCGTGTGTCATACGTTGGCTACGCAGCGAAGACAGTGACGGGGCTTTCCGTGAAGTCAGGCGAGTCCATTCAGCTCGACGTGAATCTTAGCCAGGATTCTTACAAGACGGAAGAAATAACGATAACTGCGGCAAGGGTGATTGCGACAGAAGCAGCAATACTTGCCGAAAGGAAAAAGGCATCCACCATTGGGGACGGAATCAGCGCTGACCAGGTGAAACGCACGCCCGATGCCACATCGGGAGACGCTTTGAAGCGTATTACCGGCATATCTGTTGTGGACAACAAATTCGTCTTCATCCGGGGCGTTACTGATCGTTACAATCAAACAACTCTCGATGGCGCTTCCGTTGCGAGCACAGAGTCCGGGAAGAAGGGTTTTTCGTTCGATCTTGTTCCGGCAAACTTGCTGGAGAATATGGTTGTCGTCAAGAGTGCGACACCGGACCTGCCCGGCGATTTTTCAGGCGGACTTGTACAAATCAACACGCTGGACTTTCCCGACCGTCCAGTCGTCAAAGTTGGGCTATCTTCATCATACAATTCAAAAACAACTTCAAGAGACATTCTTCGTTCACAAGGCGGTGGACACGACTGGCTTGGCAGCGACGACGGCATTCGTTCATTTGCAGGTACCAGCGGTGATTTGCAGACCGTTGGAAAATCCCTACCAAACACCTGGGCTCCGCGTGTGGCAAAGGCTCCTTACAATGGATCGCTTTCTCTGGCTCTTGGCGACCGGATGGATTTCGGTGAAGAAGGCAACCAATTAGGGTACATTGCTGCACTTTCCTACAGAAACGCCTTTCAGCGGACAGATAAATCCCTCTATGACTCCTATGGCAGGAGACTCTCCTACGGCGACGATGATGAGTTTTCAGTACTATGGGGGGCCTTGATGAACGCTAGTTACAAGTTTTCCGGTTTACACAAGATCAGTTTCAAAAACAGTTTCAATCGCTCTGCCGAAGACGGGGTACGAGCCTTCCAGCAAAACGACAGCTCGAATGGCACCGAGAGCAAAATTCGCATTGTGAATTGGACCCAACGATCGATATATACTGGACAACTAACAGGGGAGCATACCGTGCCCTCACTGGGAGATTTGTCTATTCAGTGGCGTGCATCCTTGTCGTCTTCAGCACGACAGGATCCTGACAGGAAGGAATCATTCTACGCGCGGCCACTCGGAGCAAGGAGTATATATCGGGCGGACTCCTACAGCCGGCGGTCATGGAGTGCACTTAATGATAGAACGGGTACAATTGCAAACGATTTCTCGCTTCCTGTCGCCGGCATCAAATTGAAGGTTGGGACCCACATCGAAGTTCGTCGTTACAATTACGGGATCAGGTACTTTAATGTGGGTCCTGGTTCGTTCGGTCTTCCGGATAGTATTGCAAAACTTCCTCTTGAATTCATCTACTCGCCTGACAATTACGGACCGGGGAAGGTCGAGTTTGCGGAGATATCGCAGCCGACCGATAGTTATGAAGCCGATTCGAAGTTGTATGCGGGTTACATTATGGGAGACGCTCCCTTCGAAGTTGCTGGCGAGCGTTTTCGGTTCACAGGAGGTGTACGGCTTGAAAACTCCGAACAGAATGTTCTTGTTCCGCGCACCACAGATCCCAGCGGTCCCAAAGACAAGAACCAATTGAAGAGGGTTGACCTGCTTCCCTCGATGAATCTGACATACATCTTCAATGACATCGCCAACCTCCGACTTGCGTTGTCGCATTCAGTGAACCGGCCGGAATTCAGAGAGATTGCACCCATTGGGTTTTTCGATTTTGTTCGATACGAAAATGTGCGGGGGAATCCCAACATTCAGCGCTCGTATATCCGGAACTACGACATTCGGATTGAATTGTTTCCCGGTGTCGGAGAGGTGTTTGCCGTCAGCTATTTCAGCAAGATCATTACATCGGCAATCGAAGAACGCCTTGAACAATCGGCAACGCGGGTGCGGAGTTGGTTCAATTCCGACAGGGCAAGCAATCGCGGTTGGGAAGTAGAGATTCGCAAGTCACTTGGAGTATTCGGTGGATACTTCAATAATTTTCTGGTAAATGCAAACTGGACCCGTATTCGATCGGACGTTACCTACATGATCGTACAAGGTGGTTCATCGAACACTACCTTTGTTGAAGCAAAGCGCCCCATGCAGGGGCAATCATCCTACACAGTTAATCTGTCGCTGCAATTTACGGAACCGACACTTGGTACGTCCCTGAACATCTCATACAATAAATTTGGCCCTCGCATTGAGTCGGTTGGATTTCAGGGCTCGGACGTGTACGAGCAACCGCGAGACCTTGTTGATCTGTCACTCTCGCAGCCAATTGTGCACAGCCTTGAAGGGAAATTCACCATCAAGAATCTGGGAGACAAAGATATTGTGCTGACGCGGGATGGAATACCATTTGAAACGTCATCAATCGGCACAACCTATGCGTTTCAACTAACATTTGGTCTTTGAGTGCCGGAAATATTTATTCCATCGGTAGCAGCGAGAGGTGGGCGTGAAGGTGGAATAAACACCAGGGCGGTGTTGACGCACCGCCCTGTTTGCAAACATTTGAGAACTTGGTGATCCATGCAGAAACGAGTTCTGCTGTTTGCATGTGAAATATATCCTTCCGACACACAACAATCAAGTTAATCCAAAGATAACACGTCTGTAATACTGAGGTAAACCTCCCATCGTATATTGTGCACGTCTAATGGGAACTGCTCTTCGATTCAGAGCGCACATGTTTTGTTCCTTGATCTCGCTAACAGTAGCTAATTCCACAAATCACAAATAGCAATAAACAACGGTGTTGACGCACTGTTTCCGTATGCAAACAAATCAAATGAGAACTTGGTGATCATCTGAAGGAGTGTCGCTTGTTCTTGAAGGCTGTGATGGGTTGTCGGTACACAGAAACCCATTGCCACTCCGACGATGATTGGCAACAAAGAAGGGAGGGCTGCCAATCGCCGACCGTATCCTACAAAGCTACCGGGGAAAAACGAGGCACTGAGAATGTTCGAGGGGTACAATAAGAATATCGCTTAATCAAGATCTCGTAACCATTTAAGGGAGTTTACCATGATAAAGTTTTCGCTTACTGTGCTCGCGTGCTGCGTGATCCTGGCAGGATCAGCCAGAGCAAGCCATGTCATCGTCGGTTCGGGCCCACAATTTACACAGACACATTTAACGGGCACGATCAATTGGACAAGTAACAACACGTATCAGGTAAAGGGCTGGGTATTTGTCGATTCGCTTTCAGTCCTCATTATTGATCCCGGTACGGTTGTGTACGGGGACAAACCAAGTTTGTCAGCTTTGATCATACGGCGCGGTGCAAAAATGATAGCAAACGGCACACTAAGTCAGCCGATTCTCTTTACCAGTGCTGAAGGTCCGGGTACACGCGCCCCGGGAGATTGGGGCGGCGTCATTCTTCTTGGAGCGGCCACAACCAACAAACCCATCACCCAACAGATCGAGGGCGGCTTTACAACGCAAGCGCCGGGACAAACATATTACGGCGGTTCGAATGATGATGACAGTAGCGGTGTTCTCCGTTACGTTCGCATCGAATATGCCGGCGTGGCGTTTGGGCCTGACGATGAAATCAATGGCTTGACGTTGGGTGGTGTCGGGCGCAAGACAAAACTGGAGTATATTCAAGTGAGTTATTCGAATGATGATGATTATGAATTCTTCGGCGGTACAGCGCAGGGAAAATATCTTATTGGTTGGAGAACACGTGACGATGATTTTGATACGGACTTTGGCTTCAATGGACGACTACAATTTTGCTATGCAAAACGTGATGTGAATATCTTCGGTCTTGCTGCAAACGATCAGTCCAATGGATTCGAATCGGATAACGAAAACAACGCTGCGACGGGTCATTCGGCGCTGCCCCGCACGAAGGCGAAAGTTTCCAACATGACGCTTATTGGACCGTTTGCCGACGTTGCATCTGCCGCGGCAGGGAACTTAACCAAATGGCAACACGAAGCATTGATTCGCCGTTCGTCAGAGTTCAGCATTTACAATTCTGTGTTAGCCGGATGGCCATTCGGCCCGACAATCCGCGATACTGCAACACAGCGTGCGGCGTCGGATGGCCGCCTCGAAATTAGAAACACGAGTGTTGGCGCAGCGCAAGGAACAGCCACAATTCTGGACAGTACAGTGACGACGACACCGGCGCCAGTCATTCCTTTCTCTGCTCCGGAATGGTTCAAGGCCCCCGGGAAGAACAATCTTGGTGTGCTTCCACGTGAGTGGGGTCCAGGTTCTGCAATCAACTTCACCGCTGCAGCGTTTACGCTTGGAGCGGGAAATGATCCTGTTCCTGGCGCCGGTACAGAATTAGCCACTGCAGGTTCAGCGATTGATGGTAATATTACGGGAGAGGCTTTCTTCACACCAACAACATATCGCGGTGCGTTTGATCCGAGCATTCCGATGGCTTCACAATGGACCGCCGGTTGGACAAACTTTGCCCCTGAAAATACACAGACTACAGCCATGACGAACGGATGGAATCTTGTTTCCGTGCCCAATGTTCCGGCAAGCTTCGGAACATCAACGCTGTTCCCCACGGCGGTGGCTAACACCGTGAATAGTTTCATCACGGGTGCTTACACACAACCTGCAACGCTTGTGAACGGTGAAGGCTACTGGGCATTTTATTCCGCGCCGGCAAGCAATACCATCGCCGGTACCAATCTTACAACTGCGTCCGTTACAGTGGCAAGCGGCAATCGCTGGGTGCTTGTTGGTTCCGTCTCGACTTTCAAGCCCGCGTCTGCTCTTACGTCAACCCCTCCAGGAGCCATTGTCGGAGGCACCTTGTATGAATGGAACGGAACTGTATATGTAGCCGCGACAACATTAGTGCCCGGGAGAGGCTATTGGGTATTTGTGAATGCACCTTGCACGCTAAACATCAATTGAGGATTTCTCACCAAGAATAGGATATTGACAATGAACAAGAAAATGATAAATGTCATCTGCATTCTGGCGCTATTCTGTCTGCTCACGCAGGCGATGAAGGCCCAAGTGCAATATCAAGTACCATTAACAGTGACAAATGGGATCACGGTTCAACCCCTTACAATTGGTGTAAGTGGTGATGGTCCCGGCGGCTCGATTCAAGATAATACCATTGGTGCAGATGTTGATAGCGTATTTGGCGTTTACCAAGAAGCACTTGCGCCACCTGTGTCGCCAGCGCCGTTTGCGTTTGATGCCCGCATCTTAACCATACCTGGGCGCGTTGCAACATATCCCACCGGTTTGGGTGGTGGTGTGTATAAAGACTTCAGAGGTTTTACAAACGCAGCACAGGTTGACTCTTTCAGGATCACAATTGATGGCGACAACGTCGATCTCAACAACACAATAATTTCCTGGCCGACCGGGTTGAACGTTTTTGGTTCCTCGTGGACTATCAAGCCTCAGTCTGGAAGCGAGTGGGCGCCTGTTAATATGTTGTCAACGACAACCGCAGTGATTCCTGCCGGTGTACTTCAAAGAAACATTATCATTATCAAAGGGGGGGCGACAGTCGCCGGACCAACATTTGCAGTGGACACTGACTCCCTGCATTTTGGAAATGTTTCGGTCGGGGGAAGCGCCCCTTTGCCATTTACAGTTCAAAATACAGGAACTGTGAATAATCTGACGATCAGTGGAGTCACGGCGTTTGGTAGTTTTTCCGTGCTACCGAACTCGTTTCCGATTGTACTCGGACCCGGTGGCAGTCAACTATTTTCTGTTACATTTGCACCCATAGTTGTCGGTCCAGTAAGTGGCAACATACAAATCGCGCACGATGCACCCAATTCACCGGGCCTTGTTGCAGTTGATGGCAATGGCGTTGTCCCGGGATTCTCGGTCGTTCCGTCAAGCGTAACATTCCCGGGCGTGCCGGCGGGTTTCAACAAAATAGATAGTGTTACAGCAACTAACACGGGTTTAGGCTCGCTGACTGTTTTTTCAGCAACACCTGACGATTCATCATTCAGTGTCTCGCCCTCCATTCCGGTTGTTCTAGGCCCTTCTGTAAGTGCAAAATACTATATCACATTTAGCCCAACGTCCGTCGGCCTCAAGGTTGGAAACATCATTTTTGTGCACGATGCAGCAGGATCACCAGACACTGTTGCTGTCAGCGGCACTGGTAATTCTGCATTGAAGTTTACCTCGGTGCCACCGGAATCGATTGCAGCGTTGGATGGTGCAGGGAAGTTGGTGAAGGCGGCGAAGCGAAAGAAAAGCCTGTATCCGAACTGGACGAACCTCACGGAAGAAGTCGTTGCACAGGGAGGATTTGCTCCACCAGCTTTAAATGGATCAACGGAGAGTGATTCGGCCGGCGGCGAAGTGATCGGTATAGGGTTCATGTTCAAGAAAAATCCAGGGGATCCGCTGGCACCGAAGTGGACACAGATCAAGCAGACGGGCGCGAGCGATACCGCATGGGCACGCCTCTCAGCCTGGGATTTCAAGAAGAGCAAGGGGAAGAGCGCAAGTCAGTTAGCTAAAACACTACGCAACAAGGCGTTCAATCACTGGACAAGCGATCCAACGAGTACGCCGCGCGGCTTCGACTCGACACTTACTCCCGGCCAACCCAAGCGTAAGCAAATGAAGAAACAGATGACGAAGCTTGATCCGAAGAAAACCCCGAGCAAGCTGTTTGCTGAACTTGTAGCCTTTAAGCTTAACATTGCATCGAGCCAGTTAGGGAACTCGCCAGCAGGATTTGGCGACCTGGTGTACGATGTGGACAGCAGTCTCTATGATGAGATGTCCCTCGTGAACCTTTCGGAAAAAGCAGACTCACTGATGACGTTCTGGCACGGAGGGGATTCGACGAAGTATGCTCAACTCTACCAAGCTCTATATGATATCAACAGGGCGTTTGTGGGCGTACTTGATACGGCGAACTGGGAAAGGATCGATTCATCGGCCATACCTCCATTCGCCCGCCTGCGAGTCAAAGGTAATGTTGATCTTGCGACAGTACCGTTCCTGAAGGTGGGAGCGTTACGTCCGACAATAATCCGTCCGACGAGCCACGATACGGAAACAGAGGAGGACTTTGAGGATGGAGACTATTTTGATGATGAGTTTGATGGCGACGGTACACCAGTAGCGGCGAAATTATACCAGAACTATCCAAACCCGTTCAACCCCACGACGAACCTAAGTTTCCGTCTGGGTGCACCGTCCATCGTTACACTTAAGATATATAATATCCTCGGTCAGGAAGTGGCAACACTATTGAATGGCGATCAGATGGATGAAGGATACCAGACGGTTCAATTCAACCCGTCGGGAATGGCATCTGGTGTCTACTTCTACCAGATCAACGTTCAGGATGTTGATGGGCAGCTTGCCAGGATGATCGAGACGCACAAGATGTTACTTGTTAAGTAGTAGTCTTTGTTGATTGCGGGGAGATGTCAAACAGCACCAAACAGCTTCGGGGAGCTGCTGTTTCGAGTTAACATCTCCCTGCAGTTTGTTCTCTCAAAAATATTGAGAGGCAAACTGAAGGGATGTTGGGAAATCACTCACCTCATAAGGAGGCTCAATATGAAACATGTATTTTGTTTGGTTGTTCTATGCGCGGTGGGGAACGTCTTTCAACCGCTGTACGGGCAGGTTCAATTTCATGTCCCAATTACTGTGTTGAATGGAGCGAATAGTCAGGTATTAACCATAGGTGTTAGCGGCGATGGTCCGGGCGGATCGATTCAGGACAACACCATAGGTGCTGATGTTGAACTCTCCTTTGGTACTTTTCAGGAACTGCTCGCTCCACCTGCACCGCCAGCTCCATTTGATTTTGACGTTCGCATTATCACCATTCCCTCCCGCGTTGCCACGTATCCTATCGGTTTGGGTGGTGGGGTGTATAAGGATTTCAGAGGATTTGAAAACCTGACCAAAGTGGACTCGTTCAGGATAAAACTGGCGGGTGACGGATTCGATAATAATCAAACGACGATCTCATGGCCGGCTAACTTGAATCAATATGGAAGTCAATGGACAATTAAGCCTCAATCTGGTACAGAATGGGGCCCGGTCGATATGCTTCAAACAACGTCGACAGTACTCCCTGCCGGAATTCCCCAAAAAAACGTAATGATTATTAAGGTGGGTGTACTTACGGGGGTTATTCGTACGGATGATGTGTTGCCTTCTTCGTACGATCTCATGCAGAATTTTCCCAATCCGTTCAACCCATCGACCGAGATACGATTCTCGCTACCCTCCAGTAGCAAGACAAGTCTCGTCGTCTACAATATTCTCGGTCAGGAAATTGCCACCCTGGTTAACGAAGTAAAGAATGCGGGCAATTACAGCGTAAGATTCGATGCCGCAAATGTTCCGAGCGGTACGTATTTTTACCGGCTGGAATCTTCCGGTCATTCGGAACTGAGGAAGATGTTGCTGTTGAAGTGAGTTCTAATCATAACTCTGTAGGGGGTGTTTCGCATGATAGTTCTTGTAGCCATTGCAGGTTTGATAATGTGGTTTAGTGCCTCGCACGAGAGGATGATGAACCTTACCGTGTCTGATACCAAAGGCCTTCAGTATACTCTGCGATTTGGTACTGATCCCAACGCAACCGACGGCTTCGATTCGCTTCTCGGTGAGATGCCAATTCCACCGATTTCTCCCCCGGGTACTTTTGACATAAGGTTTCTGGATAGACCCGGACACCCGCGCATTCCGGGTGACGGATCCTACATTGATGTTCGTCCGCTACGCTCACATGCGCAAGTGGATACGTTCATCGTACGATTTCAGTCTTCGTCCGATGCATATCCGCTTACGTTGAAGTGGGACCGGGTCTCAGCGACACTTTGTGATAGCATGATCATTCTTTACCGTATTGAGGAAGCCGTGGTTCCTGTAAACATGTCGAAACAGCGGACGATGACGATTCATGACGAGAGTATTTCTTCACTCAGGATAATAAAGTATGGTGCTCATTGATATTCTCCGCATTGGGGGGGCGCGGAATATTTCCAAATGACTTTGCAGAACATTTGATCTATTGTTGTAAACGTAAATTCTAACCCACTATATTCAACAATATACATAACGAGGTAGGTATGAAGGCAGTTTTTTCTCTCGCCATGGTGGTGCTTCTCGCATCAAGTATGGCATTTGCACAAGCGTCCGGCGTTTCGACGGTTGTGTTCAGTCTCTCGAATCCATTGACTGTCACCGGTGCTGATGTTGACTGGGGAGAGTTGTCGGCTGGAACAACGTACACAATTTCACCTGCTGGCGAAATCACCCCCCCACCTCCAGGTACATCACCGGGCGATCTTCTGGATCCAATTCAGTGGACAGTTGAAGGTTCACTCGGAGCGATGGTGAACGTGGTTATTTCAATGCCGGGATTTTTCCAGAGCGATGGCGGAATCCGCGTTCCTTACACTGTGAACACGCAATCAGCAGGATGGGGAGTGGACATATTTGACAACACAGTGAACTATGTTCCATTTGATCCTCGCGTGCCTGAGGTTATAACGTTGGTTGACGGTCTTGCAGCGGTTCAGCTCGGCGGTATTCTGACGATTCCTGCAAACGCAGGCGCCAACGACGAGACGGATTTCACGGGAACGTTTAT
>JBGPGQ010000047.1:0-14224 GCA_041483995.1 Bacteroidota bacterium | reverse complement strand
CGATAACTAATCCGGGGGAAGGATCCAGAGTGTGCAAGCGTATATCGAAAATCTTGTCGCCATACCTTTCATGCAGCATAAACGCCATGCGTCCCATTTCCCGCACAAGCGTCCCCGTCTTTGGATCAACGCCCGGCTGACAGTAGTTCGCGAATGCATGGTGGCCGCCTACCCAGACAATTCCGCGCTCACCCTTTTCTATGATCTCTTTCACGATGTTCCGCGCCATCAGCTCATCGCGCTTGACGAGCTTTAACATCGAGATCGGACACCTGATCGCTCTGAGTTTTTCCCAGATGGGTCCTTTTCTTCCATCGTCTCCGAGTCCGATCAACGCCAACGATGGGCCATCCCATCTGGTATCAATTCCGGCGACGCGCATTTTCTTTGCACCGGCAGGGAGACTTTTGTTCAGCTTCCACACCGTCTCGAAGACGTCCCAGTATTCCTTCAATCCCCACGTTGTCCAGGTGTTATGACGTGCAATCTGAAGTGCAAGCTCCCTGTCGAACTCCGGTGCTGTGACGAGCCTTGTCAGGAGATCATTATCTTCGGCAATACACACTTCCATCGCAACACATGTAACACCTGCCTTGTGGTACAGATCGGGAATGATTGCGTTGAAAAAATCGAGATATTCTTTTTGCCCGTGCATTTCTCCGAACAAAGTTACCTGATGTTGGGCTGCAACCTCCACTGCATAATCAGCGGGAGTTTTGCCGTGGGTATCAAGCCAATCTATGAATTTCTTCTGATCGTTTTGAGTGAGGGAGGAGACTTCCGTAAGGGTCGCGCTGTTGCGCTTAAGATACCGCGGCCGTACGTTTTCAGCCATTGTCATGTCTTGCGAATCCTTGTACAGAGTGATTATCTGGGTAGCCTTTACAGCAATCCAGGTGCTGCTGATGATCAGAACGGTAGCGAGCGCGATCTTACCTCTGCCCGTGGCCTGTTGGTTACGGACGACTTTTGTTCGCGCAATGTAGTCGTGCCAGCCCCGCTTGGTCTTTGTGAAGCCGATCCAGAAGAATCCAATACAGAACAACAGGCCGGAAACCACCTTGCCGAAAACCTCTCGTAGCAAAGTCCGGACAAACCCAATGCGTTGATCTTTCATGCTCTTGATCGTGAGGCCACACAGCATCTTGCCTGGGGTCCGTCCCTTCCACGCGACGAAGAACAGAACGTACGCCAGCCCTGTAACAAGAAATGTAATCTCAAACGGGACGTAGATGGTAAACCGGTTGAGTCCTTTTTCGGCAATGAACACAGCGAGATAAATTATTGCCGCGTCGATCCACGTGGCTGCGAAACGGATCCAGAAGCCGGCAGGTAGGTCAGATTTTTCTTCAGTTGGTGTGTTGGATGTGGCAGGATTATTCATGTCGGTCTCCGGGCAGATAATATTCGCTCATTGAAACGACGCGGAGGCGCCCAAATTTTGCTGGTGCGCCTCCGCGATCATTACTTTGAATCAGTTCAGCACATAAATATTCTTTCTTGAGCACATCTCCTTAAGAACCTTTGGCCATACGGTGACGCTGACCTCGCCGAGATGGGCTTTTTTCAGCAAGAGCATCTGCGTGCGCGACTGGCCAATGCCGCCACCGATACTCAGCGGAATTTCATTATTCATGATTGCCTGGTGATAGGGCAGCTTAAGGAAATCGAGTTGACCGGAGATCTCAAGCTGTTTCTTCAGCGTCTGCGGGTTGACCCGGATACCCATCGACGTCAGCTCATGGCGTCGCTTTGTGACGGGGTTCCAGACAAGAATATCGCCATTGAGACCGTGCATGGGTCTGCCATACGGAGATAATGTCTCGGTCACCCAATCGTCGTAGTCGGCGGCGCGCATCTCATGTGGGTAGCCATCCTTCAGTGGCCAGCCGATTCCAATGATGAAGATCGCAGGATACTTCTGTAGTACCATTGTCTCGCGTTGCTTCCTCGGCAGATCAGGGTACATTTCGAGGAGATCTTCTGCGTGCATGAAGGTCAACTCGTTGGGCAGGTCGGGATACTTGTCCGTTTTGAGTTGGGGGAAAAGACCCTGGGCGTATGTCTCAGCACCTTTGAGAACCTTCCAGATTCTCTGGATGCTCTCTTTGAGAAAAGTCAGGTTGCGCTGGTCTGCGGTCATCACCCGTTCCCAGTCCCATTGGTCAACGTACACGCTATGGTCGTGGTCGAGGAAGTAATCCTTGCGGACCGCACGCATATCGGTGCAGATGCCTTCGCCAACCTTCATCTCAAACTGTTTCAGCGCAATGCGTTTCCACTTTGTGGCAGCCTGCACCACCTGCGCGTCAAGCGGATGCTTGTCATAGTCGTTGGAAATGTGGAACTGGATCGGTGTACGCGAACCGTCACGGTCCAGAAGGTCGTTTACACCGCTTTCCGTGTCAACGATGAGCGGCACCTGTACCATCATCAGGTTCAGTTCTTTGCAGAGATGTTCTTCGATGTAGTTCTTCACGGCGAAGATTGCCTTTTGCGTATCCCGTGGGTTCAGCAGTGATTTGTAGTCTGTGGGCAGGACTCTCTCCAGCTCGTTGTAATCACCAATGCCGGGGCCTGCAAGGTCTGCTTTCTTGTCGGACATAGTAGCTCCTTTGGTAGTTATGAGAATGCACACATGTTCAGTTACTCGCGACAGAATGTTCTTGATGCCAGTGCGGGCGGAATGACTGATTTGGATGTGCTTACTTGGGGAGTTCCGATGACTCGCTTATGGCACGGGGCTGCCGGAAGAGTATCTGGTAGGAACAGAGTAACGTGAGTCTGTACAAACGTAAGCAACCGAGTGGAGAAAGTCAAACAAGACGGCAGAGTTCTCGTTTGGCATCAATTACAGGTCGTCCACGAAGATTCAGGAGATACTAGGGGTTCGTCCAATACGTCAGCTTTACCATGAACACATTATCCGGCTCGGAGCGGAAGAGATGCGACATATCCCGTCCAAATTTGAACTCACCGGGGTCGGAATCATCAAACCGTTGCTGTGTCCAGACAAGATAAAGGGTGGAGCCCGGCATATATTCCCAGCGCAAAACAGCGCTTCCGCGCAACGACTTGATATTGAAATTGGGATCGCTCACCGTAAACGATGGGACGGGTCCGTTGCCGTCTGGATCGATGGTATATGTGCCGTCGTCTCGCGTAATGGTTGTGTTTTCCGTCCCATACACCTTGAAGTCCAGCGACTTTGGACGCGCTAGCTCTTTGAGTCCCGTGTATTCGCCGACGGATATCAGCGGCTGAATATAGGTCTGCAGACTGAGTTTTGGTGTGAACGTCCAATCCAGTCTGATGCTGGCGGAGATTTCGCGCTGGTTCAAATTGGCAAAGATGTATCGCGTGCCAAAGGTTGCTCCGGCGGCGGGGTCATCAAAGTTTGTCACCCACTGGGCACTTGTCTTGTACAAACTGACCGATGGATTGAGACTGATGGAAACATTGGCCGCGGGTTTGTACTGGATACTCGTGTAGAAGTATCGTGAATGATCGACGCCTTGGGCATAGTTCTGGATGTCTGTTCCTGCTCCGAAGATCCAATCCTTGCGGTCATCAGAACTGACGTCTCCGCCAACATCATAGCCTCGTGGATTCAATGTCAAAGGACCGCCGCGTGTGCGTCTGTTGCTGATTGCCTGAGGGTTGTATGCAAAGAACCAATCCACACTATGGTAGCTGAGGAACTGCACGTAACCATTCGTCCAGTAACCGGCCCAGATTAGGTTTTTGCCGAAGTCGTAGCTTCGGAAAATCGCGGTGTTCAAGGAAATCTGCCGCGTGATCTCGTTCGGGGTATTCCATCTGTAGCCAAGAACAACATGGCCGTTGATAATGTCCGTCCGGAATACAGAGCCCATATCAGTGTTATCAAAACTTGGATCGATGAATCCGAGAGCGGCATTTACATAGAAATTCCCATTTTGCTTGTTGAGAGCGAAGCGTCCGGCGTAGCCTTGGAGATGTGTGGCGGCGCTATCAACGCTTACATGGGACGCATCGGGCCGTTGGAAGTAGTGTTGCGGATTGCGTTGCAAGGCAGTCAACCGCACTTGGTTGCCCCGGACGTATGTTGTGCCCGTCCATCCTGTGATCACCCACGTTTTCGATGAATCCAAAAAGGTCCAACCATCGAAGGCCAGTGCGAACGAATTGCTGTTCATTTCATCCCTCAGACGGTTATCGGAAAAATCCCGTGCGGTGATTGTGGAGATGAATCCGAAGCCCTGCCTTCCGGCATCGAACTCCTTTTGCCCGCGGAAAATCCCGTAGTAGCTGAGAGGTTCGACTTCGACTGCGAAGCGACGCCCGGATGTGTCAACATCAGCGTGCTCTCTTGAGGTGATCGCGTTGACCGATCCAATGTTCCAGCTATCTCCCAACTTGCCGCTGATTTTCGCTGCACCAAGAATGTGTGTTCCTGAGGGTACGTCCGAGTAGTTTGTATTGTCGGGAAGGCTCCCTTGCGGCGCGCGACCGATACGCCTGGTGTAAAAGAAATTGGGATTTCCCCAGTTGAATCCCCAGAAATTGTTCGATCCCCCTTGTCCGAAGTTGAAGATGGTTGAACCCTCGATGAAGAATGGGCGCTTCTCATCAAAGAACGTTTCCACGTCACTCAAGTTTACAACAGCAGGGTCAACTTCCACCTGTCCGAAATCCGGATTTATCGTTGCGTCAACAGTCAAATTGTTGCCAATACCGAACTTCATATCGGTACCGATGCTTGGTGAGTATCTCGAACCATCGTTGAATGGGTCACCGTCGGAGTGGTGAATGTATTCAGCTTTTGTGCTGAGGTAGGGGAGGATCTCCAATCTTCGCGGCGGGTCGATGTTTTCAATGCCAACGAGATCGATGAAGCGTGAGACGTAGCCGCTTTCGTTGCGAGGTGTGTAGGTGATGTAGTCCCTCTCGTTCTTGCGAGCAATTTCCCGAAGAAAATTGAATCCCCACACTTGCTTGTCGCTTGCTTGGAAGCGAAGCTGCGAATATGGAATGCGCATTTCAGCGGTCCATCCCTTGTCGTCGATGTGGGCTTTCCCTTCCCACACGCCATCCCATGTGTTGTCGCTCCAATCGTCGTTGTACAGGACGCCGTCGTAGAGTGTAGCTGCAGCGCTGATCCCGAAGAAGAATCCACTTCGCTTATCATGGTAAGGATCGATGTACACAACGATATCGTCTGTGCTGATAAATGCATCGCGACGGACAAGCCGGGCAACGATGGAGTCCGGAGCGGTGTCATACATTCGCGCAGCAATGTAAAGTGCCGCGTCGTCGTAGGCGAGCCAGAGTTCCGTTCGTTCTGTGGGCTGGACTGCCTGTACAGGGTCTCGCTGCGTGAGTTCCGTGAAGCCTGCTCGCTGCCAGATCTGTTCGGAGAGATTGCCATCGACCGTGATGATCTCGCTGCTGCGGACGGCCTGCATCGATTTTGGAGATGGTGGAGCCTGGCTTAATGCCGTAATGGGAAGAGCAAGCATGATAAGGTGGCGGTACCAACGATTCACTCTCACAACACCTCCATAATAGGATAAACTATTTGGATCGAGTCTTTCGTATTTCAATATCGGAGTTCACTGTATCCAGCATGATAACCTCTCCGCCTCCATTGAGGACGTATTTCGCATGGATTTCTCGTTCATCATCGTCGCGACCGCTGGTTTCAGCTTTGAAGTCTGACCGAATTGTATAAGAATCCCGCTCATCGCGCCATCTTCCGTGAATACGGATGCGCGCCTCAATAGTCACCTTTGCATTCTCGGGAACTGACAACCAGATGTTACCCGCAGCAGAGGAAAGCCGGCTGCTGCCAATCCCGCCTGGTGCAAGTTCAGCCTGAATATCCCCTCCAGCAGTGTTTGCCTCGATGGAACCACTGATGTTCTCGAGTCTCACATTACCGCCGCTTGTTTGGGCGCGTATCGCCCCCTTGCCGCCATGCAATTCAATATCGCCGCCTGAGGTTTTCAGCGTTGCCTTGCCGGATACTTTGCCGACAGTGACGTTCCCTCCCGACGTTGCAACAATTGCTTCACCTCCTACATCACCTATACTCACATCGCCACCGGATGTGGAGGCATGCAAGGATTTACCAACGTTGCCGAGTGTGATATTACCACCCGCGGTCTGCACGTCGAGCTGGCTGCCTGCAGATGTCACATCAATATCACCGCCGGAGGTGCGCAGTCTTGCATCACCGGTTACCTTGCCCGTCCTGACGTCTCCGCCAGATGTGTGTACATCAATTGTTCCATCCACGTCGGACAGCTGGATAGTGCCTGCACTGGTTTCGCCCTGCACGTTGCCCTTTAGTTTTCCCTTCAGTACTATGTCCCCGCTTGAGGTTTCCACATCGAGATTAAATTGAACGGGAACCGAGATTTCAAAGCGGGAGTCTTCGTCATAGCCAGAACTGTTTCGATCCTCAATACGAATCGTATTGCCATGTTGGGAGATGTTCAGTGCATCAAGATCCTCTTCGTCGGAGAACTCCACTTTTACGGCCACCTCATTTTTATCCCATGTTTGAATACGGATGTCGCCGCCGTCTATTGAGACTTCAAGTGTGCCCCCTTTACTCACTGTAAAGGATTTTGATTTTGTAGTTGCATCCTCCCGTTGAGAAAACGCTGTGCTGATCGTCAGACCGAGTATCAATGGAAGAATGAATCGTTTATGGATTGTCATTTGGCCTCCTGTAAAACGGCTTTGGCGCGTATGCGAACATAATTGTTTTCATCGGACTGCATCCGTTCCTTGAGCACCGTCAATATGTCCTGGGTGGGCAACTGCCCTTCGACGCGTGTGGAATCAAGGCTGTTGATAGCGGCAATACGAAGTCCGGGATTCTTGTCGTGCATCAGCACATTTAGAAAAGCATTCTTAATCTCGCTATCAAACGCAAAGGTTTGAAGCACACGGAGTGCTTCTTTGCGCACGCCGGGGTTTTCATCAGAGATGAGAGCCGTAATGAGGGCGGCCTTTACTTCGCGATCGGGAGACCGCAGACTCTGTACTTGCGTTGCAAATGCATTGATGGATCGGAGGCGGTTTCCCGGGTTCTGGTCGTTAACAAGCGCGTGCGTGAGAACCTTTTGGATGCGATCATCGTTAATGCTTCCCTTGATATGCACAGGGGCAACAGCGTCAAACGTGAATTCAATCTCACCGTCGCTGGCGTCAGAATCGATAAAGTGCACGTTTGTGATGCGTGGATTGTCTTCCGTATACGCTGTGCTGTTTGTAGTCTGCTGAATCAGGGGTGGAGTTGCTGTTTTTTCATGAGAGAAGAAGAGAGGCCCTACTATTACACCCGCTGCAAATATTGCGAGACCACCCAGTACAATTCTGTATGAAGGCAAAGTAATGCCTTGAAAGAATTCCATAACGCGGTCCCACAACGAACGGCCCGACCGCTCGAGGCGTAGCGCCGCGCGCAGTTCCTGACGCGCTTCCGTCAGAAGTTGTTCTATGGGTGGAGATGATGTATGCTGCAGCAGAACAGAGTGAAATTGCTTAAGACTCTCAACCTCTGCCCGACATTCATTACATGAAGTCAGATGGTGTTCGAGAGCGCTCCGTTCGTCGTCGGACAATTCATCGTATATCAAAAGTTGAAGCTGCTCTTTATAGTGCTGATGTCTCATGGTTGTTTCCTTCTCTAGTCACAGAACCTGCTTAACTTTCCGCGCATCTGTTGGGTTGCCAAGAAGAGATAGCGCTTCACGGTCCCCTCTGTACAGCTCATCATCGATGCGATCTCCCTGAGTTTGTATCCTTCATAGTGTTTTAGCGTGAATACCATCTTTTGCCTTGGCGGAAGCGATTCAACTGCATCGTAGATGTGCCGGGAGATCTCCCCATCGATTGCCTGTTGATCCGGTAACGATTGGTGTGTGTCCGCAAAATGCGTTTCGTCGTCATCGTTACCCCGAGTTTCGTCCAGCGACGTGTGAGTGTTTTTCCTGCGCCGTGACTTGTGAGTCAGGCAGACATTTGTTGTGATACGGTAGAGCCACGTAGAGAACTCACTCCGAAACCGGAAACGCCGCAAGCCTCTATACACACGGAGGAAAACCTCCTGGTAAATGTCCTTGGCCTCATCGGCACTGGTGCAATACCTTGCCGCAATGGAGAGGACGCGCTTATCATGTCGAAAGACGAGCTGTTCGAATGCCGTCATATCTCCGAGCTTGGCCTTGTGGATTAACTCGTTATCTTCAGAAGCCATATGGCAATTGATGGATGGATCCAATTCATTTGATTAGACTTTGCAATTCTGAAAAGGTTGTAGCCGGAACGGGGGCGCATCGAAGGGTGCTTCATTTATGAATGAAATTAGAGGAAATCGAATCCCGGCATCAGGGTGATTACAGTGAGAAACGCAATCACCCGGGGAAAGTTGCAAAATGAAGAATCAACTGAAGAGTGCGGTTACCTTGCTTCTTATGGTATCGCGCAGGTCGAGCAGATGGTTTCGCAATTCTCTGCCCATGCGGTCAAGTTCAAGCCGGAGATTTTCCATATTGGGTTTCCCGTGGAGTACATTGCTATCCTTAAAAAATATGTCACTGCGTGGCCGTCTATTGAAATGGAAGCGGTGAATACTCGGACTGTCTTCAACTTCCACAGTCAGAATCTTCTTCCCTCCTTTTCTAATAATCTCGAAGTCAACTTTATCTCCTTTCTCAGCTTCTGCAATGGCCGATGACACGTCTCCCGGATCTTCCACGCTTTCCTTTCCTGCCTTGGTGATCACATCCCCCGCCTTGAATCCCGCTTTGTCTCCCTCACTTCCCTTTTCAACTTCCTGCACAAGGACCCCCTTTCCATCGGGTGCTTCAAAGTATTCTCCCAACTGCTCGTTGAGTTCGGAGAGGCTGAGGCCAAGCATGTAGTGTTCACTGAAAACTCGAGTTCGTGGAATTGCAGGCATCCTCGGTGCTTCAAAGGAATAGGAATAATTGCGTTCACTATGCGGTAGCTTTCCGAGTCGCACCTCGATCGATTTCTTGTCACCGTTCCGCATTACAACAACATTTACGAGAGTCCCCGGAGCTGTTTTGCGAACAGCTTGTATTAGGTCATTCGCGTCTTCGATCTGTTTTTTGTTGAACTCGACGATGATGTCCTCGTTCTTAAGGTTCGCAGAATCCGCCGGACTGTCATCGATAACATCATTGACAAGTGCTCCCTCCCTGGTCTCTGCGTGCATTGAGCGTGCAAGGCGGGGGGTCATGTCTTGGACGGAAACCCCTAACCATCCTTCAGGCTTTGCATTCCCGCTTGCTGTGGTTATGAGTGTTAGGATCGTACACGTCAGAATCATGAGTGCAGTTTTCACAGTATCTTCCTTTCAGAGTGTTTCGTGCTTGAACTATTTTGAACGGAGGACCTCATACAGAGCTGCCCTGGCTTTTTCTCCTCCGATTTGACCGAGCAGGGAAACCGCATTGCTCCGCAGGTCATAGTCCTCATGTGTGCGGGCAACATGCGAAAGGAATTCCACCGCTTTGTCATTTCCTACATCTGCAACGGAGTACATAATGGTTTCCAGTTGAGCAGTTCTATGTTTGGGAACGGCATTGAACAGTTCTCCCAGTGTTTCCACGGTCTTGTTCTTGTCCTTCCCGAGCTCACCTATGCGGGCGATTGCAGCGTTCTGCACCTCCTCGTTCGTATCTTTTCGCGCCAATTCAAGCAGAATAGGCAGGACGTCGTATTTCTTGAAGTCTGATAATGCGTTGATGGCCGCCTCGCGAAGCGGCCATGCTTGCTTCGTATCGAGAGCGACTTCCTTTAGTGTCTGGAAGGATTTGTCGTCCTTTGCGTCGCCGATCGCGTAGAGTGCTTCCATCTTCAGTCGCGTATCCGGATCAAGGTTGTCATCATTGCTGAATAGTGTCATGGCACGGGGAGCCAACGGCGCCAAAGAAGGCAGTGGAGTGTGTGGCTGCATCACGCGCCATTCATGTTGCAACTTGCGCATATCAAGGTGTACTCTGCGCATATCGGGACCAAAGGCATAGGCGTACCCCTTGCCTCTGCCACTGATTGCAACAACGCCACTGTCACTTGACGTGCTGACAACAATGTTCGCGTCCAGGTCGCTGAGGTCTGCAACAGCATCGTCATAGTATTTTGATTTTGGATACTGCTTGATGAATTGCTTGTATGCATCGATTGCCTTCTTGTAATCAACATGTTTTAACGTGTATGCAGTCCAGTAGTGTGCGTCGTCAATGTAGTCACTCTTTGGATATTTCGAGAGCACCTCGGCGAGCTTTTCGCGCGCTTCGGTCCATTTCTCATCCAAAACCAGGTTGTAACCCTCTTTGTATATCTTGTATGCAGGATCGTCCTGATCTCCCGGTACCATGGTCTCTTCAGTGCTCGCGATAGAAGCTGATACCTCACCTGGCAATTCAATCCAGCGAACTGCGGGACTTCTTGAAGGAGGTCGGACAGATTGTGCCTGCGCAGTGCACAGACATACAATACATATCGAAACGAAATACCATCTGTGTATGGTCATGGGATGCTTCCTTTTAATAGGTAAACTTTGTGTTCATGAAACGTGATGAATCATACAGCGCTTCTGCCACCCGGATCTTGAAGAGCAGGTTCTCATCATGGATTCCCCCGCGAATGATTTCTACACTTGTACCATCTTCCTTCAGGTTTGCGAGTTCAACCAAAATTTTCTGCAGGTTATTGATTAGTTGGGTCGAACGACGGTCCATTGGCTGTTGCCTTACATAGCGTGTTTCTCGCAGCAGTTCGCGCGAAGCGCGACGCTCAACCGTAAGATCAAGTGGCTGGCCTTGCGGGGGTTTTGTGTTCACAATTCCAACAAGCAGAGTCTTTGACTTCCGCAAATACTCGCCGACTCTATTGGATTCCTGTGCCACTTGAATTGGTTGTTCAGGTTCCAACCCATCTGCTGTAGGGTTTGTCGGCAACGTGCGGAGATGCCAGCCCACTACTGCAATGCCGATAAGTGCAAGTGCGCCGCTAAGTGCCGCGATAAGGCGTGGGTGAAAGAGAAGAGATGATTCAATTGTCTCCCACAGCGTAGGTCTTGTAGCTTTGCGTTGCCCGTTGTTACCATCGAGTTTTTGTTCAACTCCAGAAGCAAAGGTATGCCAAAATTCCGGAGTTCGTTCTTCGCTTGGCTCACCGGAGGCGCGGGGGAGTAATGTTACTGTTGAGCGAAGAGACTCCAGTTCCGAAGCGCAGGAGGAACAGGAGGCAAGATGCGCTTCAACCTTTGTTCGTTCTTCCGATGAGAGTTCTTCTCTCAGATATTCGTACAGCAATAGTCGTATTTGTGTATGCATCCTCACGCAAATTCCTTCAGAAAGTTCAACTTCACCCTCATTTTTTTGAGACCCCTGAACAAATGCGTCTTGACAGTTCCTTCCGAACACTTGAGGATTCCGCTCACCTGTTTCGTTGAGAGACCATCGAGATGCCGGAGAATCACCACCGCACGTTGGAGTGTCGGTAACTCGTGCAATGCATGTTCGATATGTTCCCGGATGTCATTCTGATATGCGGACTGTTGATCATTTCCGCTTGTCATCTCTTCTTCAGTATGCGTTCGGCGGGTCGCGTCCCGCCGGAGCTGTTTCAGACGGTTGAGCGATAGATTCATCACTATGCGGTACAACCACGTGCTGATTTCCGACTCACCGCGAAACGAGCCGATCGATCGGTATGCCCGCACGAATGCCTCCTGAGCGATTTCTTCAGCGTCATGATGGTTGTTGAGAAAGCTATACGCGACATTGTAGGATTGTTTCATGTAGCGCTCAACGAATTGTCGAAACGCATCATGGTTTCCTTCCTTTACAAGAAGAATCAGTTGCTGCTCGTCAGCAGCGGACATGCGCTGCACCTTTGTATGTAGGCATCTGTTTGTTAGACATCGCCGTCGGGGATTACGCTGACATAGGGTAGAAATGAAAATAGGGGAGAGAGGGCTTAACTTTCAGACGACGAAAATGGAGAAATGTTACAGAATTTTCAGATCGCTATTGGTTGACTAGCATGAAGACAAGCCCTTATGGGAGATGTAGTGCAATATCTTGTAGTGCCTCCGGTGCTTGGAAGCCCTCATCTTCATGATTACCCTCACCTGTAGTCCTGAGTTGAATCTCCGTCGTATACATGCCGGGAGGAATGCTTGCCAGGTCGATGGTGTATCTCATCGCTTGTCTGGCTACTTTTCGCTCGAACCAGGCAGCCACATATCCATACTGGTTACGAAACTTCACAAGAACGTTTTCGAAGAATACTCCATTTGCATACCTGTGTAGAGCGAGCATAAGATTCTTCGGGAGTGTTGTTTCGACAATTTCTCGTATTACAATGCGAGCATCACTGCTGGGACGAAACTTGATTTCAACTCCGACTCTGAAAATAAGGCTGAGCGTTGCGGGCAAAATATCAGTACTGTTCTCTTCAGAGATTGAATCTTGAATTGTCCGGGACTCTATAACAAAAAACGTCCGGTATTCTCTTTTTCCGGGGTTAAACGTTGTATAGGATGCAAATTGAACTACTTGCCGTTCTCCCCCATCAAGTAAGAAATGATTTGGGTTGGCATACACCAACTCCAATGTGCCACCCCCCGTTGTTCCCACGTGACCTGTACATGCGTCTTCGCTTTGCACCTTAATGTCGATGTCCCTCGGCTGGTCGGTTGTGTTTTCGACAACGATACTGGCTGTCTTCTGGCTGTTCTCCAGATGAACCACAAGAGGAGCAATACCAGACTCAGCAGAACATCTGGCCGCGAGGCAAAGAGTGAGAAACAAAAAAATAAACAAGTGGGAGACTATTTTTGGTTCTTTCACACTAGTCCTTTCCACGGAACCGGTAGATGCTTCAATTCTGTGTCGATATCTCATTGGAACACGACATTCATTTCAAAGCACATGCCGGACACATTCCCAGAAAGAAAGCTCTGAAATTTGTCTGTAATTGATGAACATTTACGATGTTACTGGTTTATGCTTGTTCAGAATGGAGACAGTGTACAAGAGTGGAACATTTTTGCTGGAAGGCGGTTGGGGCTGGAGCGAATTTCGGAGAGCCAGAACAACAAAGGGATGAATCAGAACAACAATTCATCCCTTTGCATGGGGTGAAAATCTCTTAAAGAGCGGAATTACTTGAGAAGCAGCAGCTTCTTTGTCTCAACAAGCGACCCGGCTTGTAATCGATAGAAATACACACCGCTCGGTGAGTTGCCTTCTCCACCTGCCATGGTCTGTGCGTTCCACTGGGTTGTGTATGTCCCGGGCGATAGCTCCTGATCCACCAGCGTACTTACAAGTTTTCCCAGCATATTAAATATTTTCAACGTTGTGTAGCTGGATCTGGTGAGAGAGAATTGTATTGTCGTGTTCGGATTGAAAGGGTTGGGGTAGTTCTGTGCCAATGAAAACTGTTCAGGTATTCCACTTTGAATTTGATGGACAGATGTCGGAGGACCGACGTAGATATCGTCGAGGTGTATGAAGAATCCATCGACGGACCAATCGCCGGTGTATCTAAATCCGATCCATGCATCTAACCCCGCTGCCACGGAAAGATCATAAGTGTAAAACTGGAACTGACCGTATGTTGAACCAATCGGCCAGATGATGGTTGCAAGGAGGAGTTCATTTGTCGATGGGAGAGAATCAGTCCCGTTTACCCAGATCTGGAGACTGTCAAGATAGCTAGTTGAGCCGCCCTCTCCCCAGAATTGTAACGCGTCACCATTTTGGACATGGATTCTCTTGGTAATGAGCCAGGCATCGCCGGTTCCACCCACATTGTTTGTATCAAGAGAGGTCCACCAACTTGCGCCAATGGCCCTGTGACCTGAATGTGCCACCGAGGTTGCATTCGTGAGACCAGGCAGTGCAAGTCCGGTATCCCGTACTGTCCAGTTTGTGGTCGGATCAATTGGGAATGGTGCTTGGTTCCAAACTCCCCATCCGGCAGGAAGAGAATCGCCGGATTCGAAGTCTTCCGACAATTTGATCTGTGCGTGAAGAGAGAGGTGAGTAAAACAAACACACAGGAAAAGTTTGAACAATATTCTCATGAAGACCTCCAAGTATGATGTGGGAGTTTCAAAGAACTGCAGAATTCCAAAGCAAAAAACAGTCACGGGAAAAACATAGTATAAATTTCGCTCAATATCAAT
>JBGPGQ010000046.1:0-14387 GCA_041483995.1 Bacteroidota bacterium | reverse complement strand
GGAAGCTTGTTGATGGAATCGAGGAGCCACATTCCTTCGTCCATCGTTCTTCCGGCAAAGAAAACAACAAACGTGCAGGAGGCAAGCGCAAAAGTTATCAAGCGTTTCATGATAAGACTCTCTTTTTGACTGGGTGAATTGACTCAGGCATTAGATCAGCATCATAATACCTGATGTGAATACTTCTACTTATGTTTGGATTACCTGTTGCAAATTTTTCCCACAATGTTTGTGCAGTATATTTCGGCCATAAGTAGTTGATGAAATGAATATGGGGACCTTTTTTCCAATGATTCGATAAGTGGTCGGTGTCTCGCTGATCAAAATAAAAGAAATGCCACTGTTGACTCTGGGGATTGATAAACATGTGTCCAACAAGAAGACGTCTTACCTTGAAAACTTGCCCTATTTTGTTGAAAAACTTTAGCGCGTTACCCTCCAATTGTGTGCCCGGTGTTAGTTGCCCAAAAACTGCGTCTTCGCGTGTTGGGGCAACATCTATTGGAACAAATTCGCTGTGATGAATGGTATGCAAATAAGGAATGAGCCTCGATTCACTGTACTGAATAATATTTACAAAGTCGGCACTATCAATTGTCAGGGATTTACAATGCTGAACAAGAGGTCCCTTGCTCGTAATGCAGAAGATCTTTAACAAACCATTCACGCTTGACTCGATGGGGAGCATAAATTGATGAATTTTCTGCTATGTGGATTTACATTATAAATGTAAGAACATTGGATTGACTTTCAAGATGATTCGATATCGAAACTATCATTACAACCCTTTTTCTTGCTTTTCATGCCATTTTTCTTAAGATTGGAATGCACTCTGAGTTTTTCAAGTATTTCACCCACGAGAACCCGTTCATCCCGATTGTATGATTCTCACGGACACAAACATCCTCCAGGAAATGGAGAAGGGGACAATTGTAATTTCCCCTTTCGACCGAAAACACCTTGGCTCAAATTCGTACGACGTGCATCTTGGCAAATATCTTGCACTCTACAAGAATGACATTCTCGATGCAAAACTGCACAACGAGGTAGACCATTTTACAATTCCCGACGATGGATTGATACTTCTCCCCCACCGGTTGTATCTTGGGGTAACGGAAGAATACACGGAAACTCACGCACACGTTCCCTTCCTGGAAGGCAAGAGCAGCATTGGCAGGTTAGGCATTGATATTCACGCAACCGCGGGGAAGGGCGATGTCGGGTTTTGCAATACGTGGACGCTGGAGATTTCCGTAAAGCAACCCGTGCGTATCTACTACGGTATGCCGATAGGGCAGTTGATTTATTTTGAAATCGCAGGCAACGTTACCACGTCGTACAAATCGAAGGCTTCAGCCAAGTACAATGTACGAACAGACAAGCCAGTTGAATCAATGATGTGGAAGAACTTTCAAAAATAGCCGGCCTGTTTCCGTTCCTCGCCCAGGAGAGAACGAACGGGGACTATCAAGAACCAGGAGATTATTATGAAAACACAAAGATTTACCTTTGTAACAATTGCATTTTTTGTTCTTTCGGTTACTTACCTCTCCGCCCAGACAAAAAGGCCGATGGAGCTTGCGGACATGTTTAAGATCCGGCGCGTTTCGTCCCCCGCAGTTTCGCCTGACGGCAAATGGATCGTCTACACGATAACGACGTCGAGCCTCGAAGCCAACAAGAACACATCAGATCTATGGTTGATCCCCGCGCTCGGCGGTACGTCACGTCAGCTCGCGACTCATCCTGCAAATGATCGCGATGCGGCATGGTCTCCCGATGGGAAGTGGATCGCATTTGAGTCGACTCGATCCGGAAGCTCACAAATCTGGCTTGTTGGTCCTGAGGGTGGTGAGCCGAAACAGTTCACCCATATATCGACGGAAGCGTCGCAAGCAGTCTGGTCGCCCGATGGAAAGTGGATCGCGTTTGTCTCCGAGGTGTTCCCTGAAAATTCCGACAAGCCTTTTTCAGAGAGCGATGCGCTGAACAGGAAGAGAGTTGATGATCTGGCAAATGGAAAGGTGAAGGCAAAAGTGTTCACAGGACTTCTGTACCGGCACTGGGATAGTTGGGTCGATGGAAAACGTAAACATATCTTTGTGCAGCCGGTTGACGGTGGCGATCCAAAAGACTTGACGCCAGGCGATCGCGACGCCGTGCCTACGTCCTCAACTTTCTCGGCGGGCATTGACTATGCCTTCTCACCTGACAGCAAGGAGATTGCATACACTGCAACACCGGTTCCACTCCACGAGCAAGCATGGAGCACCAATCACGACATCTACACCGTTTCTGTTGCAGGCGGCACACCAAAGCAAATCACTGCAAACCCAGCGGCAGATGGTTTTCCTCGATATTCTGCTGATGGGAAGTATATCGCTTACCGTGCACAAGTAACGCCCGGTTTTGAAGCCGATCGGTGGCAGCTTATGCTTTTTGATCGCGCCTCGGGTGAGACACGGCGTCTTACAGAAAAATTTGATTCGGGCGTTGAGGCGGAGACGTGGTCGCCAGACTCCAAACGGCTTTTCTTTGAGGCCGAAGACAAAGGCATTGTGCCTATTTACACAGTCTCGATCAACGGAGACGATGTGAAAAAAATGTTCGATAAGAACACAAATCACGACCTGAAGATCTCGCGGGACGGGAAGTCCATCATCTTCACCCATACAAGCGCTGTGCGACCTGCGGAGCTGTACAGTATCGGTGTTGATGGCAAGAACCCAACACAGATCACGAAAGAAAACGAGAATCTCTTTGCAATGCTCGACATTCCAATTCCGGAAAGTGTTTGGTACACAGGCGATGGCGGAACGAAGGTTCAGGCCTGGATCTTCAAGCCTCCTTCAATGGTGAACGGTAAGAAATACCCTCTCGTGTACCTCGTCCATGGCGGGCCTCAGGGCGCGTGGCTCGACGCATGGTCGTACCGATGGAACCCGGCACTCTGGGCAGCGCAAGGGTATGTGATCATGGCACCAAATCCACGGGGAAGCACCGGGTTCGGTCAGCGGTTCACAAATGAGATCAGCGGCGATTGGGGCGGGAAGGTGTTTGTAGATTTAATGAACGGCGTTGATTACGCTGAGAAGCTTCCGTATGTGGACAAAGATGACAAGGCCGCGGCCGGCGCGTCATTCGGCGGCTATATGATGAACTGGTTTCAGGCAAAAGCCGTCGGAAGATTTAAGACACTCGTGACTCATGATGGCGTCTACAATTTCGATAGCATGTACGGAACGACGGAAGAGGTCTGGTTTGACGAGTGGGACCACGGTGGAACACCATGGGACAAACCCGAGGAGTACGCAAAATTTTCTCCGAACCGTTATGCGAAAAACTTCAAAACGCCGAACCTTATCATCCACAATGAACTTGATTTCCGCGTTCCCCTTGGCGAGGGAATGCAACTCTTCACTACGTTGCAACGACAAGGTGTTCCATCAAAAATGTTGTACTTTCCGGATGAGGGGCACTGGGTCTTAAAGCCTGCAAACAGCGAGCTCTGGCACAAGACGGTTTTTGAATGGCTCTCGCAATATCTGAAGCCGGGTAATGTTTCTCAGTAGGAACCGGCAAACAAATTATTTCATCTGTACACATCACGACATCACAAGGAGGAACCGACATGAAAGAACAATACCGTCAACAGATTATTGACCTGCTGATACAAGGATACTGGATGGAGCTCGAAACAGTAACCAACTACATCTCCAACTCAATCAACCTCGACGGCGTGCGTGCCGAAGAAATCAAGAAATCCCTTGCCGCAGATATCACGGAAGAACTTCTGCACGCACAGAACCTTGCAAAGCGTGTGAAAGAGCTTGGTGGGCGCGTGCCCGGTTCCGCAGGATTCAAGTCCATGCAAAAATCATTACAACCGCCCGCCGACACAACAGATGTTGTTGCTGTAATCAAAGGCGTGATCGAAGCGGAAGACGCTGCCATTCAACATTATGGCAAGTTGATCGAACTCTGCAACGATGCACATGATTTCGTAACGCAGGATATTTGCATCACCACCCTCGCAGACGAAGAAACACACCGGGTGATGTTTGGGGGATTCTTGAAGGAGTATACGAAAGGATAAATACAGCATCAGGATACGCGCGGTGGTTTCTTGTCTGTGTTTGCAATTTAACAACCAGGGAGAGTGGATGTAATGGTGAATCCGGAAGACATCAAGAATTCACAACTGAAAATATGGATAAACGAAGTTCAGGCCCTCTGCAAGCCTGAGGCCACGTATTGGTGTGATGGTACGGAGGAGGAGTACAACAGGATGTGCGACCTGCTTGTACAGTCGGGAACATTCCGGAAACTCAACCCGCAAAAACGACCAAACAGTTACCTCGCGCTCTCCGACCCAAGCGATGTTGCACGTGTCGAGGATCGCACCTTTATCTGCAGTCTCAGGAAACAGGATGCCGGGCCGACCAACAACTGGATGCATCCTAAGGAAATGAAAGCGACGCTTAACAAGCTATTCGATGGCTGCATGCGCGGCCGGACGATGTATGTTGTTCCGTTCAGCATGGGCCCGTTGGGTTCTTCCATTTCTCATATTGGCGTTGAAATTACAGATTCGCCCTATGTTGTCGTCAACATGAAGACCATGACCCGGATGGGAAAAAAGGTCTTGGATATTTTAGGTGATGATGATTTTGTTCCATGTCTCCATTCGGTCGGCATGCCCCTTTCATCTGGGCAGAAGGATGTTCCGTGGCCATGTAGCCGTGAACATAAATATATCGTCCACTTCCCAGAGGAACGATCGATCTGGTCGTTCGGGAGCGGATACGGCGGTAATGCCCTGCTGGGGAAAAAGTGTTTTGCTCTGCGCATCGCATCTGTCATGGCGCGGGACGAAGGATGGCTGGCCGAGCATATGCTTATCCTGGGGGTGGAAACACCCGACAAAGAGAAAACGTACATTGCGGCGGCATTTCCGAGCGCGTGCGGCAAAACGAATTTTGCCATGCTCATTCCACCGAAAACATTCAAAGGATATAAAGTTACAACCATTGGAGACAACATTGCCTGGATCAAGAAAGGCGAGGATGGAAGGTTGTATGCCATCAATCCTGAAGCAGGATATTTTGGTGTTGCTCCGGGGACTTCCGAAAAATCAAACCCGAATGCAATGGCTAGCATCTGCAAAAATACGATCTTCACAAATGTCGCCCTGACTCCGGACGGTGATGTGTGGTGGGAGGGCATGACCGATGCCCCTCCGCCAATACTCACCGACTGGCGCGGTCAACCATGGACGCCAGGTTCAAGCCAGCCTGCAGCACACCCTAACGCACGCTTTACAGCTCCTGCGAACCAGAATCCGGTTATCGATCCGAGTTGGGAAGATCCTGCTGGCGTACCGATCAGTGCATTTGTTTTTGGGGGAAGACGAAGCTCTGTTGTTCCTCTTGTCTATCAAGCGGTGAACTGGAATTTCGGCGTCTACATGGCAGCAACAATGGGGTCGGAAACGACTGCCGCTGCTGCTGGGGCCGTTGGAAATGTCCGCCGCGATCCAATGGCCATGCTTCCTTTCACGGGATATCATATGGCAGATTACTTCACTCACTGGCTGCAGTTCGGCAGGAATCTTCCGAATCCGCCGCGCATCTTTGGTGTCAACTGGTTCCGCAAGGATGAGAATGGCAAGTTCATGTGGCCAGGCTTCAGTGAAAACATGAGAGTATTGAAATGGATCATTGACCGCGTTCATGGTCGTGGGTATGCCATCGAGAGCCCGCTCGGATGGATGCCGCGCTATGACGACCTTGTTTGGGAGGGTCTGGGGGAAATGACGCCGGAAAAATTTAACAAACTCATGTCAGTAAATAGCGATGGATGGAAAAACGAGGTCCTCTCGCATGAAGAGCTGTTCTCGAAACTCTACGACAAGCTTCCGCGGGAGTTTACGTTCATGCGGGAGTTGATGCTTTCCAGTCTCTGGCGCTCACCGGAAAACTGGGAACAGGCACAGGAACAATAATTGGAGTTTGCCCAAAATAAAAGAAGCCTCCTCCCGGAGGCTTCAAAGTTATGAGAGATAGTGTTTTTGAGTTACGCATCTTACCATTTGACCGAGGGATTGAAACACAACCTTAACAAACTGCCCGTCTGCTGCACAATTATTCATACCATGAAAGCACTTTGAGCCGACTTTTCCAACTCGCATCAGCGACACCGCTTGCCGCAGTAAACTTCTTAATTGTCTCTTCACTGTAACGGATGTAGTGGCCCGCGTTACCTGCGCAGTGGAGCCCCTCGGTGACGGGACTGAGGAGAACCAGTGATCCGAGGATATCGGTATGTATGTGGTGGAGTTTGTCAAATATCAACAAACCCTTGATTGGACCGCTGACTGTGACACCGCTCGTATCGGTCAGGAGCCATTCCCAAAAAGCTGTGCTGTTCGGGCTATGAAGGACGATTATTCCTTCGGGGTTCATCCCGAGATTCTTCCTATTGATGTAGGTTCCATTCGGGACGTCAAGGTATGTGATTCCCCGAACCGGGAATGTCAGTTGAGAGTAATCCGTCACGTATTGGCTCCCCACCAGCGCTTTGGTGATAGCCATTTGCTTCAATGTTCCATCTGGATACCCGAGGGCCTTATCCGGTGTGTTCGGCCAACCACCTGGCCAGTTTGAATTTGTCTCTACTACAAACGGGCTATTGGGAAACGCTGGCACTATGTCGACCTGGGGAGATGGTGGCTGCGTTGTCCCGCCCAGCAACGCCAACTGGGTGTTGACAAACACAGCTGCACCCGTTGAGACTGCATACTTGCCGGACGTGGGGGTTATGGTCAGCGCATCAAAGTTCCAATTTCTCCCGTCAATGATCATATCGCTGAGTGTATTGTCAAGCGGACCGAAAGCAGTAATTGCGCCACGAACGACATGCGGCACGAAACCCGCCCCTGTCACCACCACTTGAGCGGCTGAAGAGCTGCTATCGGAGCCAACGCTGAACTTCGAGCTGCTACGGAGAACAACTGCCGAATCTGTTCCCACGAGTGTGTCCTTGAATGTTACTGTCGCAGATCCCCCGTAAAGGCTCATGTTGGACAATGTGGACCGCCATTTCAGGCTGTCAGCAAGAACGCGCAGGGCCGTTTCAACTGCGGAGCTGTTGATCTCTCGGGCTACCGACCCCGTGTAACGTTGTGTAGAATTCGCGGTGAGATCGTTTCCGGCTCTCATCCACGCGCCCGCAAGAATTCCAACGAGCAGTAGCGTACCGATCACCAATATGATTGCCTGATTTCCCATTATACACCCCCTGTGGTTTTGTGTGTCATTTAGTCAAATTAAGATTCCTTGGAAAGATCATGTCTTCCCAAGCTACTCCGGTCGATGCTGAGTCACTATTCGAAAAAGGGCTTTCCATTCTTGCGGTGACTTTAAACCCTCTTACTTTTTGTGGGATGAGTGTCGATGCACCCGTGGAATCATAGTATGTTAGAGCGAACATTGTTAGGCCAGCATAGATCTTCAAGGTATCAAGAGGGCGGTACGTTACCCTATAGAGTATGAAGTCTCGGGGATTAGGTGTGCTCGAGAGCCTGGAGACAGGTCCCTTGAAATACTTGACCGTGTCAAGGCTGCCATTGTTGTCAAGGTCGCCACGGAACATGAACGTATCCGCCTTTGCAACAAGAACAGAATTCCGGCTTGGGTCTCTGTTGCCTATCTTGGAAAAATCCCACTGGATAGACTTGGTGAACTGTGTCATGTTCTCCTGTGCATTGACATCAGCACCTATTTCCGCGGAGGAGTCATAGAGAAATACATTCATCGCCAATATGGCAACTATGACAGCTGCTGCGAGCAGCGTAGAACCGATGATATCAAAAAGGGCCATGTGATACCTCTCTCTCTTCAGTATGAAATTATTGTACTTGCAACGATACTTTTGGGAAGGTACCTGTTCCCCGACACAGTTACTGTAACAGCTTTCATAAACGTAGCTGATGGTGAAGCCCCTCCAAGTAATGCTCTACTTGTGTACCAAACTCTTACCGCTACGGTAAAATTCCCAAGCCTCGCATTGCTTTCAGTTCGCACGTGCTGATCATAGTCGTCCACATCATTAAAATTAGGGTAGGCTTCGCCAACCTCCGGACCAAGAGACATTGGCGTAGTTAGCGTGTCAGTCTTCGCAACCTTCCTGCCGATTGTCCGTTCGTCAAAGTTCTTTGATGCGATATCGCGCAAAACGGATTGTGCCAGGGTCGTTCCGGCAAGAATTGCCTCGTTGCCATAACTCACATCCTTCATGTTCATCATGGAGGCGTTTACTGTCAGTGACAATTGGGAGAGAATCAACATAGCTCCCAGTATCAAAATGAATTGAGCTTTCCCGACCATAGACACTCCTTCTTTCTTTGCTTTTAAATAAAAGGACAGTTGAATCAACTGTCTAATCTTAGTACTTATGGGTATACAACTCTGTGATAAACTCTGTAAATCTTGGAGGATGGGTTCTTATTGTTGCTTGTTACTGATTATCCAGTGCTTTGAACTGTATAGCAGGTATCAAATCTTGTGGGTTCAATATATACCATTCCATTCCAGAGAACTGTATGTTTTGTCACATAGATTTATGATATTGGTCACGTGTATACAGACCGTATTGGCGATTTTCGATGCCTAGATTCGGCTATTCGAAAATTACATCGACAGAAGCCCTCTAATCTGTTGTTTGCGGGCACTTCTAAGGCATCACAGTCCCTTCGAAAAGTATTGCAAGAAAGCTAGAGCTAGTGATTATTTATTTGTTCTAACGAGTCATTTTGCTGCTTTTTAGTATGAATAAGGTAGAATACAAGTCCTGGGGCGTGGATATCGACGTTGAGGCCCGATCTCAAATGGACGCTGCAATCGCGCTTCCTATCTCGGTAGCCGGAGCATTGATGCCAGATGCACATGTTGGGTACGGTCTGCCCATTGGCGGCGTTCTTGCAACTGAGAATGCCGTGATTCCATATGGCGTTGGTGTTGATATCGCGTGCAGGATGATGATGACGCTTTTTGACGTACCTCCAACCTTCTTGAACGAACACGATCTGTGCAAGTCCGCCATTGAAAAGAATACGCGCTTCGGCGTGGGCGCGGAATGGAGTCAACCCAAATCCCATATAGTTATGGATGAAGATTGGAATATCACCCGGGTTACAGGCAATCTCAAAGAGAAAGCACGTAAACAGCTTGGCACCTCAGGGTCGGGAAATCACTTTGTTGAATTCGGTGAAGTGACATTTGATCACAACGAGATTGGTATAACGGCAGGGACATACCTTGCATTACTCTCACATAGCGGTAGCCGTGGCGCGGGAGCGCAAGTGGCTGGGCTACTACACCCGTCTGGCAAAGAAGCTCCATCCAGAACTCAATGGCGCAGCACGAAATCTTGCCTGGCTTGACATGCGAAACGAAGGGGCAGAATACTGGGCAGCAATGGAGTTAATGGGCAAATATGCTTCAGCCAACCATCACGTGATTCATGAAGCTATTGTCAAATTTCTCGGTCATCCAGTATTGAAACAAATCGAGAACCACCATAACTTTGCATGGCGGGAAAAACACAAGGGGCGTGATGTTATTGTTCACAGAAAAGGGGCAACACCCGCCGGTAAGGGTGTCCTAGGCATTATCCCCAGCTCGATGGGGACGCCAGGTTTCCTTGTTGAGGGACTAGCCAACTTAGAGTCGCTCAACTCCACATCGCACGGCGCGGGTAGAAGCATGTCAAGAACAGCAGCAATAAAGAAGTTCACCTGGAATGAGACGATGAAGTTCTTGCAGAAACAGGGCGTGGAACTTCTTTCCGCCGGACTTGATGAGGTTCCTTGGGCGTACAAAAACATAAACGATGTCATGAACGCACAGCTTGATCTTGCGCGACCGATAGCACGGTTCATGCCGCGCATAGTAAAAATGGCACCGGCAGGTGAGCGGCCCGAGGACTGATGTCAATATCTTGCATCCGCTGAAAGGAATTGCTACATTGATCCACACTCCCACCCCCCTTCGACTCATAAGCTATGAGTTTCTCGCCGGCATGCTCGTAACATTGGAATCGTCTTTGGCTGAACATTGAGAAGAACATTCAAATATCAGAGGCAAAAAGTAGATTTGACCATCCGGCATGCAATGCTATACAAGAATCATAAAAGAATGACAAACTGAAGTGTATGAAGGAAATGTCAACCTCGCTTGCCTATCATGCTTTGTTTCCCAAACACAGCACTGCCCAAAAGCACCCAACCGTCATCATGCTGCATGGAAGAGGTGCGGACGAGGAAGACCTTCTCGGACTCGTTCAATACCTCGATGAACGTCTCATGGCATTGAGTGTTCGAGCCCCATTCCTGTTTCAGTGGGGTGGCGGCTATGCGTGGTATGATATTGAAGAGGTGGGAAAGGTCGATAAGGAAATGTTCAAATCAAGTTACGACAAGCTTGTCACTTTCGTACAAGACTCGCTTCAGCATTACCCTATTGATCCAAAATACCTTTTTCTTCTCGGCTTCAGCATGGGTACAGTAATGGCGTACTCGCTTGCTCTCTCGAAGCCTGACTTGTTCCGCGGTGTTGTAGCAAACAGTGGTTATGTACCAGAGGCAACACACCTTCAGTTCCAATGGGATAAGCTTTCGAACACTGACTTTTTTATTGCCCACGGAGATCTTGATCCGGTGATTCCGGTGTCATTTGCACGCAAAGCAAAAGAATTGTTTGCTGCATCGAACGCACAGCTGACATACAAGGAGTATCCGATGGCCCATCAGATCAGCGAGGAGAGTATGACCGACTTCGCCCGGTGGATCGTGCTGCATCTCAAGAAACGAGACCCGGGGTCACATCTTGCCTGAGAACGAAACCCTTCTGTTTATTCTCTTCAATGCTTTCATACTTGTGATGCTCGCAATCGATCTTGGTGTTTTCCATAGAACGCCACAGATTGTAAGCATGAAAGAGGCGACCATCTGGAGTATCGTGTGGATAGTGCTCGCCCTCTTGTTCAACGCTGGGATTGTTATCTTTGCAGGAACCGCAAAGGGACTGGAGTTCTTTACCGGGTATGTGATTGAGCGGGCTCTCTCCATGGATAACATTTTTGTCTTTGTTGTTATCTTTTCCTACTTCGGCGTTCCTTCGCACTACCAGCACAAGATATTATTCTGGGGGGTACTCGGCGCGCTTGTCATGAGGTCCGTCTTTATCGCCGCGGGGGTTGCTCTTATTGTCCGTTTCGAATGGATACTCTATATCTTTGGGGCAATACTGATTGCGAGCGGCTGGAAAATGATGTTTCAGGAAGGAATGGAAGTACATCCCGAAAAGAATGTACTTATCCGCCTTGCAAGGAAATTCTTTCCTGTAGTCCAAGGCTATGACACGGCGAAGTTCTTCCTTCGCAAGAACGGCAAACTCTTCATTACACCAATGCTGCTTGTGCTTATAACTGTGGAGACCACGGACGTGGTATTCGCTGTCGATTCCATACCTGCAGTCTTTGCTGTAACGAGAGATCCGTTTATCGTGTATTCATCAAACGTATTTGCGATCCTTGGCCTGCGCGCAATGTACTTCCTTCTTGCAGGTGTCATGAATACGTTCTATTATCTTCGGCACGGTCTTTCCATTGTGCTTATTTTTGTCGGTGTGAAAATGCTGGTGGATGGTTTTTATCACATCTCCATCGGTCTGTCGCTACTTGTCATTCTTGTTGTATTGAGCGTTGCGGTAGGCATGTCGATGTATCGCAATAAGAAGGCTTCGGGCGAGTGACTGACACGGAAGAAGTTAAGAGTACATCGCCGACCTCACACACCAAACCTTTTTTGTTGTTTGGCATATCCGGTCAGCTTTGTATCCACGCGGGAATGAACTTGTGGGGATGGTTTTCCCGTGAGTAATTCGATTCCTTCATCAATTGTCTTAATGCTGTAAACGTGGAATTGTGACCTCTGCACTGCTTCAACAACATCGTGCCGCAGCATCAGGTCCTTAACGTTCTGGTGAGGAATAAGGACGCCTTGTTTGCCGCTTAACCCGCGCGTTTTGCAGACATCAAAGAAACCCTCAATCTTCAGATTCACCCCGCCAATGGGCTGGATTTCTCCGTGCTGGTTTACAGAACCGGTGACCGCCAAATCCTGACGTAATGGAATTTCCGAGAGGCTGGAAAGGAGGGCGTAGACCTCAGTAGAGGAGGCGCTATCGCCATCGACACCGGAGTATGATTGTTCGAACGCAATGCTTGCACTCAGGATCAGTGGTTTGTCTTGCGCGTATTTGAACCGGAGATAGCCACCCAATATGAGCACTCCCTTGTTGTGCGAAGGGCCACTCATCTCGGCTTCACGCTCAATATTGATGATGCCCGCCCGGCCCATCGCTGTTTTTGCTGTAATGCGCGCGGGCTTGCCGAATGCATAGTCTCCGTCCTGGTACACCGAGAGACCATTGACCTGTCCGACGACTGATCCTTTGGTATCAATCAGCATCGTCCCGTCAATGATCATTTCTTGCATCTTCTCCTCAACGAGCTTTACTCGTTCGATCCGCTCGTTAATTGCCTTCCTCACATGATCGCCGGTGACCCTCTTCGCCTGATCTTTGCGCGCCCAGTAGCTCGCTTCAAGAATGACATCGGTAATGACGTTGAAGCGGGTTGAGAGCTTATTTTGCTGACCCGAAATACGCACCCCGTATTCAACAACCTCGGTCACACCACTAACATCGAACGTAAGCAGTTTCTCCTCGTCGCACAGAGTCTTGATGAACGAAACATAGCTGTTGATCGATTGTTGTTCGTTCGGCATCTCCGTATCAAAATCGGCCCTGACCTTGAATACCTGCTTAAAATCCTCGTCCATGCTGTGCAGCATGTGGTAGATGTTCGGATCGCCGACCATGATGACCTTGACGTTCAAATCGATTGGCTCCGGTTTCAGCGCAGAACTTGCTCCAAGCAGACTTGATTCAATCGGCTGGATTTCAATCTGACGATTGCGAAGTACGCGCTTCAGGGTAGTCCAAACCCCCGGTTCAATCAATGCATCGATGGCATTGATGACAAGATACCCGCCATCCGCCTTCAGGAGCGACCCGGCCTTAATGTGAGTAAAGTCCGCACGCCAGATGCCATTGCGATCAACGATGCGCTCGATGGTGCCGAAAAGATTCTTGTAGCGCGGGTTTGTTTCGATGACAACTGGTCTTCCGCGTACGGCACTGTTGTCGACAATGACGTTGACCTCATACTCGGTAAATGTATCTTCTTCTCGCTGTAACGGTATGCCAAGCATTGAGCCGGGCTGTTCCTCTCTTGGCTGAAAGCGTTGGACATTCTCCAGAACATCCTTTTTTATTTGTTTGAGAAATTCAATCGCAGGCTGAGTTTTGTACTTTTCCTCAAGGTCGTCCATTAACTCACCCACAACCGGTTCGATGATCTTGTGGCTAAGGTCGTCCACCGATTTTTTCGCTTTCTTTTCAATGTTGCGCATCTCCCTCATCACGATTTCCATCTGCCCTTCAAGGTTTGTTTGTTCTGCAAGGATCTCATTCATTTTCGCCTGCGTCATCTCACCCGTTCCGACTTTCGCCTGGAGCTGTTCAATACTTGATGGCACCCCATCAATGACGGACGCAATCTCAGGGCGCATCCCCGGGCCGGTTTGTATTTGAACAACTTCAAAACCTTTTTCCTTTACCTTTTTTTCAAAATCCTTTAGTACGCTCCGCTGGCGATCCTGGAAATGCTCGAGCAGTGTTTTTCGCTGTTCCTGATAACGCCTGCTTTCAAACACGGCCGGAATTCCCTTCCGTAACTCGCTTAGCAGGGTGCCCATATCCTTTTTGAATGCAACTCCCTCTCCCGCAGCCAGGGTTATCATCACAGGAGCATCAGGGTCGCGAAAGTTATGGACGTAACACTTATCCGTTAGCGCGGTCTGCTGGTTCTCAAATTCGTGCAGTAGTCGCTTGATGGCCGTTGTCCGGCCGGTGCCTGAACGCCCCGTTACAAATACATTGTAGCCATGATGCAGCATTTCCAGGCCAACGCGCAGCGCTCGTACGGCTCGGTCCTGACCAATGACATTATTCACGGGCCGGGCATTCTCCATGCTCGTGATACCCAGATCTTTGGGCATACACCGCCAGCGAAGCTTTTCAACGCTTACTTCAAGTGCATGCGTTGCAGACAATGAGGCACTCTGGCCGTGCGGTTGTTTTGTTCGTTTAGGCATAGGAAGAGGGAGAAATTGTTAGTACTCTTTTCTGTTAGCATACAGGTTCATCAGGATACCGACCATCGTCATGTTAGTCAGCAGTGCCGATCCGCCATAGCTCAGG